>CAYNLR010000011.1:0-8799 GCA_964398135.1 Candidatus Woesearchaeota archaeon | reverse complement strand
CCACCCCCTCCAATCCCCTCAATCTCATCAGCACTATGGCCATGGACCTGAGGATTTCCTGAATTATAAGCAATAACAATCACAGCCACGCATAATGCCACTAAAATTCCGACCAATAAATAGAATGTCTTATTTGAAAGATTTATCTGTATCACCATCTTTATATATTAAACAAAGAATAGCGATTTAAATATATTTTGGTGATAGGAAATTTTAATGTAAGCGGCAAGACAAAATTTAGATTTTATGGTTTATGATAACTGCTCTTTATTGATTTTTACACTCGTCGGTGCTTCGCCTCCGTGCCATGTAAAACGCGGGCGGACTCTCATAGGATAAATTCTCTCGGAATTATCATCAAGGATTATGGCACTCCCCCTTAACTTTGGTAATGAGTCGAGTTTTTCTTTAATTCCTTCATATATATATGACTGCATAATTTCATTTAATGCTCTAACGTCTTGTTCAGCAGTAACTCTATGCGATATAATAATGTCAGACTGAGTTAAGGCATCTGTATGAATTTTTCCTGGTTGCTGAGTTGCTAAAACCAAACTAATTCCTGGCTGTCTTCCTTCTCTCAACAACTGAATTAACGAATCGCTTGCAGGAGTTTTGCCTTCTTTAACCAAAAATTCGTGTGCCTCGTCCAAAAAAATCCAAACTAACGGCATTTCTCTAACAGGATTAAAGAAAAGATAATCAAGACCGTGCTGGACTGCCTGAATCTCCTCGTTTTTTCTTGCTTCCATTCTTTCCATAAACAATTTTTTACAAACCAAACCAATAATCAAACCACGAATATTAAAACTTACAGCAGACATATACATTGATAAATCAATAATTGTTATAACCCCGGGTGTGATCAGTTTTTTTATATCAATTCCTTTGCTTTCAGAAAAAACTTTCCATGTTTCAGCAGCTTCAAACAAAGCAATAGCTGCATTTTTATTTTCTTGAGTAGTATTCTCTGCTTTTTCAATCTCTTTTTTAATTTCCGCAAAACCATAACTTTTAACATTTTCTTTTAATTTAGAAATAACCTGTTCAATTAAAACAGCCACAGGATCTATAAAATTAAGTTCAAACAAAGAAATCCAGTCGTCAGCATTTAATTCAGAAATCTTAATCGCAAATTCTTCATCAACACTAATTCCTTTATTTTTATACTTCTGAAACCATCCGAACGGAGCAAAGACCTTAACTTTAACACCTTCTGGCTTCAATTCCCATTTCTTTAAAAGCTCTGCATCTTTCTTATTTTTATATTTCATTGTCCAGAATATGCCCATTGTATCAAAAATAAGTGAGGCAATATTTTTTGCTTCTTCTCTTCCTAATTTTGAAAGCGCCTCTGCAATAACTCCTAAAGTGTATGATTTGCCGCTTCCCCTTTTTCCTGTGACCAAAATAACATGGCTTCGTGCAACATCAAGATAAATATTATTTGACAAAGAAGTATAGTTCCCCATTTTAACATAAGCTTTTCCAAGATAAACTAATCCTTTTTTTCCAAAAAGTTTTTTGTCTTCTTCATTCCGCCCGATAATTATATCATACGGCATAAAAACCTCCAATTTTATAAAAACAAAGGGGTTTTTAATCATTTACATTCAGAAAAATTTTCACTCAATTTCCCAAACATACAACTTAACTTTCTTCGGAGCGTATTGCTGCAAAGTGCTGCTAATAATTGTTTCTTCTACATAAACATTTTTTTCAACCACATCAACACGACATGGCTTACCAACATCACAGATTGCAACTGAAAAATTAAAATTAGTCGGCAAATTAATTCTTACAAATTCTGTTATATTGCTTGGAATCTCCCCTCCGTTATATCCTAATACGCTCTCTCTTAAAACTTTGTCAGAAGAAATATCACTCAAAATTTTGCTTTGCAAATCATAAACATAATCAGAAATATCTGGCCTTTCTTTTGTTCGTGAATGTGCAAGTAATAAAACACTTGTGACAAGCATTATTGCAATAACTGCTTCTGCAATTTTCAGCCATCCTCTTTTATATTTCATATTAAATAAACAAAAGTATTATTTATATATCTTACCACAAAACAATAACCACCTTTACCAAATCTTGAAGATGAATCTTTTATTCACAAGCGAGCCGTTTTCAAACAAAACAGGATGGGTATAGACCCTTGACACAACTTCTGCGTTTCTCGGAATTAATTTTTCTAAAACATAATTTTCAGAGCGAATTCCGAAATCAAGAGATTGAGGAATGCCAAATTTTTCTTTCAAAGAATCATAATTATCCTCGTATTCTCGTTTTAATTCAAGCAATTTCTTATTCGAAATAACAATTTTTTTATCAACGCTTCCAATAGTATAATTACTCTCATCTAATTGTGTTGGATTACACGAAATGCTTGAATCCTCAAATTCTTCTGATATAAATACATAAAACGAATCTTCATTAGACTCTATGCTTAAAATTCCGTTGCTGAAACTCGAATTAACTTTCTCGCCATCAATAGCTGTTTTAACAAGACTTCCGCCCACCCCGTTTAACCCCCTAATGTTAATATCAAAACAATTCACAGAACAGTTTTTTTTAATAAAAATCTTAGTTAAATTTATTTCAGTATATTTTTCAAAAGAATCATGCAATCCTAAAATAATAGAATCTGTCAAACCTTGGGTTTTATACGGACGGATGTAAACTAAAAGAAATAATACGAAAGATACGAATAAGATAAACGAAAAAACCATTTCTATATGACTCGCACCCCTTTTTTCTTCCATAAAAAACAAAAATATTTCAGCTTTATATATCTTTTCAATTATCCTAACAAAGCATTAGCCCCTGTTTTAATCAATAATGCTAAAGCCAGCAAAATAAAAGAATGCTTGATCCCATCTTTTATGCTTCCTTCTGAAATCTTACCTATCACAAGGCCTGCAAAAAATGCCTGAACAAGAAGTATAATAAGCATTGGCTTTGCAAAATCCTCTTGAGTAATTTGATGCGGTTTTAAAGACAATTCACTTATACTTTCTCCTCCTATGTCTTTAGTCATCGGCAAAATATGGAACTGAAGTAAAAGCATAATAACAATAAAAATAATAAAAATAATATAACCTTGAACAATTAAATTATAAACAGCAGCTTTTCGTTCTTTCTGAAGATTTTCTGTTTGATTTACAGACCTTGCGACAGATTCTAAAATTGAGCCAATCTGTCCTCCTGATTTTTCTGCTTCAGAGATTAAATTAACAGCCCGCATTATAACTTTGCTTTTCGTATCTTTGGCAAAATTAAATAATGCAGTTGTAAGTGGAATGCCGAGAGAAATCTGGTTTGCGAGTTTTTCAACATGCGGGCTTAAAGCTCCGTAATCCCTTGTTTTCAAATTATAAATTCCTTTACTAATCGGTGTCCCGGCTTTAACATTCTCAACCAAATCCCTAACAAATTCTAAAAATCTTTCCTCTTTTTCTTTCTGCCTTCCGCTTTCTAAAACAAGTGAAAGAACAAATGGAAGAGCCATTGAAATAACACCAAGAACAACAATAAACCATACTAATTTACTTCCTCTTAAAAAAATTAGAGAACCAACTATCATTGCAAATCCTGCAATCAGCCCTATTATATTTTTTTTGTCAAATTCCATTTAGCCGCTTGGTTGTTTTATTTGCAACACAATTAAAAATATAATATTAATTAAAACAATTGCTCCGACAGATAAAGTAAGGATGGCATCAATAGATAAGCCGATATTAAGGCCGGTTAAATTCATAACAATGAACATCATCATTAAAACTAAAGGTGCGGCAATCAAAACACTAATATAAATATCCATAAAAGTAGCAGCAACAGCTGCTGCTTTCTGTCTTTCAAGTTTATAATCAAGAAGATAATTCTCGGCATTTTTTTCAAGATAAGCTTTAAGAGAACCTCCAGAAACAATATTTGTAGCTAATCCTGAAAACAATTCAGAGAGTTTTTTATTAGATGTTCTTTCTGCAGCATTTCTCAAAGCACTCACTAAATCATAACCATAGATATCAATCTGATGAAGCATTCTTTTTATCTCAAAACCTACATGCGGATAATCTTTTGAATTGCCAATAATTCTAAAAATCTTAGTAGGTTCAATGTTCGAACCAGCAATTGCTGCCATGTAAATTGCTGCAAACGGCAGCTCCTCTGATATCTTTTTCTGAACAGAACTTTTTTCAATCGCAGGATAAAAATAAAAAGCAATTAATGAAAATGCAAATAAAAGAAATGGCACCCATATCCAAATTAAAAAACGAGAATTTATAATTGTTAAAATGACAAAAACTAACAAACTTAAAAGAAAAATTAGAGACGAGACAAACAAAGCAACAGAAATATAAGCAGAAATAAGAATTCTCATTTGAGCTTTTCTCAAATCGTCTTTAACTCCTGTAAATTTAGTCGCAATTTTTTCAGAGAATTTTCCGAAGATAATATTTGATATGCGAATAATTTTGCTTGCTTTTACGCCACCAATTCCTTTCTCTTCTTCAGTTTTCTTAAGACGCTTTAACGCTGTTTCCGACACACTAATCTCTTTGATCAGTCTTTCTTTGTCTTTCTTATTAATTGTAATAAATTTTTTCTCTTTTGTTGCCGGAGAAATATAACTTAATCTAACGATATCTGATTTTTTTTCGATTTTCTTTTCTGGTTCTTCAGATTTTTCTACTACCGGAAGTTTTTTTACAGGAGAAATTTCATTAAGCAAATTAGGAATCGCATCATTTAAAATTTCAAGCTGCTTTTTGAAAGCCATTATAGAATTAAGATAAAACCTTTTCTCTTCTCCAACTAAATTCTTTGTTTGTGCGAGGAGATAAGCCATATCCTGAACAATTTGTTTTTCTTGCTCAAGATTTTTTTTTAAATCTTCGAATGTCATTTTGCCAATTCAAGCTTAATCCTCTTTTGCAAATTAAGGATGAAAGATTTTATTTTATTAAATTCTTCAATTTGATTTTTTTGCCAAGCATCTTCAAGTTTGTCAACTGCTTCTGACATAGAATCAATCAGCTGTCTTAAAACTTCTACATCGCTCATATTTATATGCAGAATTAGGTATTATTAAGTTTTGTTATTCTTCATAATTTTTCAACCAACTTAGCATCACTAAATCTTCCAAGTTTTTTATAGATTTCAATTAATTTTGATTTAACTTCTTTTTTCTCAATTTCATTTAAATCCATCTGGATAAGTTTTTCGTAAAATTTTAGAGTAGCTGCTTTCTTTCCTTTTTTTTCCATTTCTTTAGCACTGGCAAAAAAAATATTTTTTCTCGCTAATTTAATTCTTTGTTTTTGTTCTAAGTTAGCATTTCTCAAAGCCCTAACGAACATCTCTTCTGCATTCTCTATCTTACCGCATTTTGCATACAATTCCGCAGCTTTTAGATAGCTTTCAATTTTTTCACGAAAAGAAATCTCTGTTCCTGCTTTATTCGCCATTGCAAATCCCGCTTTCTCGAGCATTCCTCGCGCTTCATACAACTCAACAAGTTTTCCCCAAATAAAACGCTTAATCTCAAAAGTAAAATTTTGTTTAAGCCCTGATTCCAAATAATTAATTTTATTCAGATCCGTCTTTTCTTTAGCCAACCTTTTCTCTATTTCCTCAATTGTTTTCTCGCGAACTTGTATAACCATTTTCTATTTAGAAACATCTTAGCACTTTAATTTAACCACCGCCAATGTTTATAAGAATTATTGTGATTAATTATCTTTAATTTAGTTTAGAGTTAATGAGAAACAAGAAAACATTCAAGCAATTGCAATCAATTTTCTGTAGTTCTTTAATCTCAGAGAAAACAACCTCAAACTTTATTTATTTTTCTCAACAAGGTCTTTGCAAATTCCAGCTGCAACTGTCATTCCAGCATCACGAATCGCAAATCTTGCCATGTGAGGATTGTCTTCTGCTTTTTCTAAAACAAGATTACCGAGCGGCTTAATTTTAACAATCGCAACATCTCCATTCTTGATGAAATCAGGATTTTCTTCTGTAACTTGACCTGTTGCAGGATCTAACTTAGAGATGATTTCTACAAACTGGCAAGGTACCTGAGCAGTATGAACATGGAAGACAGGCGCATAACCTTTAGCAATAACTGTTGGATGATTAATTACTGCAATTTGTGCTGTAAATTCTTCAACAACTTTTGCAGGATTACTAGCATCGCAAATAACATCTCCTCGTGCAATATCTTTTTTCCCAATTCCTCTTATATTAACTCCAATATTATCACCTGCTTCTGCTTGTTGCAATTGCTCGTGGTGTGCTTCAATGCTTCTTACTTCTCCTTCAATACCTGTTCCGCTTCTTGCAGGCAATACAATTACTTTTTGTCCAACTTTCATAACTCCTGTTTCAATTTTTCCAACAGGAACAGTTCCAATTCCAGTAATATCAAAAACATCTTGGATTGGCATTCTTAATGGATAATTCACTGGTTTTTCAGGAGCAGGGAATTTGTCAAATTGCTCTAAAACAGTAGGTCCGTTATACCAAGGCATTTTATCAGATTTCTTAGCAACATTATCTCCCATTAATCCAGAAGCAGCAATAAAAGGAACTTCTTCTGCCTTATATCCAACTTGTTTCAAAAGAGCTGTTGTATCTTCTTTAACTTTATTGAAAACATCTTCTTTATAATCAACTTCGTCCATTTTATTAACTATAACACAAATCGCCTTAACACCCATTGTTCTTAATAACCATAAATGCTCTTTTGTTTGTGGTTGGATTCCTTCTTTAGCTGCAATGACTAAAAAAGCAGAATCAGCTTGAGAAGCTCCAGTAATCATGTTTTTAACGAAATCTCTGTGTCCAGGAGCATCAATAATTGTTACTTCATAATTTTGAGTTATAATCTTTTTGTAAGATAAATCGATTGTAACTCCTCTTTCCCTTTCTTCTTTAATAGTATCCATAAAGTAAGCAAATTCAAAACCTTGTTTTCCGTGTTTAGCCGCTTCTTCCTTCAACTTTTTCATCTCTTGTTCAGAAATCGCTCCTGTCTGGAAAAATAATTGTCCGATTATAGTAGACTTACCAGCATCAACATGCCCTACAAACACAACATTCATTACAGGTTTTTCTTTAGCCATTTTATCTTTTTGTTTTTCTTTGTAATATGTCAAAATTTAGGTTTATAAAGTTTACGTTCTTAACTCATGAACGTGTTGTTTATAGACAAAGCAGAGTTTAAATATTTATCGCTTTGATATTAATTTTAGAAAAATTTTTTATAAATGCTCGGAGAAAATCAAAACATACAGCTAATCTACTTATGGCGACGGGAATTGACACTTGGAATAAAGCCTCTCTTCTCAATTTCCCAAAGAGAAGATCGTCATGCTACTACCCATGCAGAACCAAGCGTGATGGTTGTAAAAATAATTCCAGAGAATTTATCAAGACAATTAGTTAGTTTGATTTTCTTATAAAAAAGTATTAATGTTAGAAGTTTATGAATCAGAAGAGTGGGCTATAAGGTTTTAGTTTATGAGTCAGAGAAAACAGGGCTACTTCAATCACTAATGATAACTTTTCTTTAATATGTCGGCGTAATTCAGAAAATTCTATGTGCCAGAGTAAAATCTTAAAAATTTTTTCAACCTAATCAAATTGCCAGCTCTCCTTTACACAAAGTTGCTGAACACTCGTGGATATTCTTCATTTCTTCGACATAATTAATAACATCTTGGATAGTATCTTTTTGTGTGAAAGTTTTTTGCGGGATACCACAAAGAGAATAACATCTATCTACTTGAGTCACTAATTGTTTTATTCTCGATTGAGTCATCCCGAGCTGATAAAAACTTGTTGTTCTTGTTATTTCTCTTACTTTAATTCCCATCTTCGCAAGAATTTCTCTAATTTTTGCTTCAATCCCTTCTTCACTAAAAGAATTATATAGCATGAAATAAATAAACACTACTTATTTATAAATTTTAGTAACCACCTGTTTTAGACAGGCTAAATCACCAACCTACAATCTTATTTATTACTCATGTTAAAATTAGAGCACGGCTGAATGATTAATGGCGAGAGAAAAATAAGCGAGTTTTAATTAATTTTTGTTCTGTATGTTAGAAGAAGGAAATTAAAAGAAGTGTCTGCGCGGAAAATTTGAGTTAATCTTTGATCGCAAAACTAATAAATAGCATCACTTAGTTGTTAAGTTTAACAATCGGGGAGAAGGGGGGATGGCAAATCAGGATTTTTTATAAACTTAATCAATTCTTCAAGAGTCTCTTTAACTTTATTTTGGTCAGGTTCTTGTCGATGATACTCTTCATTGAAATATGCTGCTTCACCTATTTTAGAAAACAAATACCATCCAACTACTGCTGGATTATATCCAAAAATCCTTCTTCTTATGTCATATTCATTAATCATTTTATCTCGATTAGTTCTTTTGTCTAGACTTATAATCTTGATTCTTACTCTTGAATCCTTTCCTCTTATTGTGTTTTCAGGATAAACTTCTCTCTCAAGAATATAGTCCCCTGCATCTATCCATGTTGTTAGTATTTCTATTCCTCTACCTATTGAATTAATTAATTCGGTATACTCTTTAGGATTATGGCCAAGTTTATGGCATAATTCATCAAACAAATTATATAGAGTAGCATCAACATTTGATTTGAATTCAATTTTATCCGTAAGCTTTTCGAATTCCATTTTAATACCCAATCTTTAATTCTTTAAATTGTTTTTAAAGCTTTCGTCACTTTATACAATTTAGAAGTCATCATTCACTAAGGCAGG
>CAYNLR010000010.1:0-8881 GCA_964398135.1 Candidatus Woesearchaeota archaeon | reverse complement strand
AATGACACGATTGGCTTATCTAAATCACACTCTATAAAATCAAACGGTATGCCATCTAATTTGAAATCTTTTGCAAATGACGGACCGATTAAAA
Source organism: Candidatus Woesearchaeota archaeon (assembly GCA_964398135.1). Classification (GTDB taxonomy): domain Archaea; phylum Nanobdellota; class Nanobdellia; order Pacearchaeales; family GW2011-AR1; genus CAYNLR01. Next base: position 8,787 of record CAYNLR010000010.1, on the reverse strand, counting down.
TAATATTTTCCCACTCTCCTTTTTTACAAAGTCCTGAAACCTGCCCCCAAGTTCCTCTGCCTGTCGATAATAAAGCAACTAATTCCATAATAAAGAGTAATCTGAAAGATTTATAAGGATTTGTGTTATAGAAACATAGTTTTATAAAGCCTAATTTTATTGAAATTATACTACTGTTAGAGTAGGAGACGTATGTCGCATGAAAATCGCTCCTTCTAACAGCTTGGAAAATGGAAATTGAAAAAGCATTAGCCGAACTAAGGAAAGATGAAAATAAAAGGAAGTTTGTTCAAAGTGTAGACTTAATTATAAATCTAAAAGATTTTGATCTTCGTAGAGAAGCGATTAATACTTTTATTCAAATTCCAAATCCTACTGAAAAAAAGATTTGTGGCTTTTTAACGAGAAAATCAAAATTTGTTGACACAATCACAAAAGAAGAGTTTGATAAATATAAGGAACCGAAAGAAATTAAAAAACTTGCTAAGAGTTATGATTTTTTTATTGCTGTCGCGTCATTAATGCCAGAAATTGCAACTAAATTTGGCAGAATTCTCGGTCCGATGGGAAAAATGCCGTCACCACGTGCAGGAATTATTGAGTCTGATGATGATGAAAGTGTTAAGCAGATGGTTGAAAAAATGAAAAAACTTATTAGAGTCAGAAGCAAAGAGAATAGTTTAAAAATTTTAGTAGGAAAAGAAGATATGCCCGATGAAAAATTAAAAGAGAATATTACAGCTGTAATTCAGGCTATCGAGAACATCTTGCCGAAAAAAAAGGAAAATATTAAAAATATTTTACTAAAATTTACGATGACTAAACCAGTGAGGATAAGATGAAGCAAGAATTAACCAAAACAACTGCACATGTTTCGGAAGAAAAAAAAGAATTAGTAAAAAAATTAGCTGAATTAATGAAAAAAAGAACAGTTATGGTTGTTTCAATTATGGGTTTGCCGAGTGCGCAATTTCAAAATATCAAGAAAAAATTAAGAGGCAGGGCTGTTGTTATGGTCACAAAAAAAAGTTTGATTAAGTTTGCTGCTGAAAATTGCGGAAAAAAAGAACTTCAAGAATTAGTTAAGTATGTCGAGGCGAATTGCGCGCTACTATTCTCTGACGAAGATGCGTTTGAAATTTCTGCTTTTTTAGCTGAGAACAAAATTCCGGCAAAAGCAAAAATCGGTCAAGAAGCTCCGGAAGATATCAAGATTGAGGCTGGTGAAACTAACCTGCCTCCTGGTCCAGATATTTCTGCATTAAGCTCTCTCGGAATACAAGTAAAAGTTGAAAACGGAAAAATTGTAATCGAGAAAGAACATGTCTTAGTAAAAAAAGGGGAGATAATCAACGAGGAAAAAGCTTCTGTCTTAGCTAAATTAAATATAACTCCTTTCAAAATCGGACTTGAACCTTTGGTTGCTTTCTGTGATGGCAAACTTTATAAAGACATTAAAATTGACAAAGAAAAAACTATTGAAGAACTAAAAGAAATGTTCAGCAAGGGTTTGGCTTTTGCAGTTTCTCTGAATTACATCTGCAAAGACACCCTAACTTTCATTTTAAGCAAAGCCGTTGCTGAAGAGAATGCGATTAACAATTTAATTAAAGACAACATAAGTGAAGAGAAAAAACAAGAAGCTGACGAGAAATCTTCACCTGAAAATTCAAATCCCAATGAACAACCGAAAATTTGATAAATCAAAATCTTAAACTAAATTAAAAAAATAAAATGGAATACGTATATGCAGCGCTTTTGTTGCACAAACTTGGGAAAGAAGTCAATGAAGACAACTTAAAGAAAGTTATTTCTGCAACCGGAGCTGAGGTTGATGAAGCAAAAGTGAAGGTTCTTGTAACGAGTTTGAAAGACGTCAACATCGACGAGCAGTTGGCAAATGCTTCTATAACAGCTGCTCCAGTATCAAGCGAAGGTGCAAGTAGTGAAAAAGCTCCGGAGGAAGAAAAGAAAGAAGAACCGAAAGCTGAAGCAGCTGAAGGATTGGCTTCATTATTCGGTTAATCGTTTTACTTGAATTTGGTCAATCTGGATTTAATTAGCGAATGCTGTTTTGCGGACATGCACGATTTCTATTAGCATTAAAATCATGGCTTTGCAAAGCAAAGAATAATTTCTTTACGCCCGCGCCCGGAATCGAACCGGGATGCCTATAAAAGGCCTGGTTCTCAAGACCAGTGCAGTACCATTGTGCCACGCGGGCTATAAATAATTTAAAATTATTTGGTTTTTAAGATTGCCTATTTACAAAAATATATAAACGCCAATTTTAGTTTATAGCTATGAGTGATGCACATCAAAATCCGACAATTATTTACGGCAGTGGAAGTAATGTTGCGCATGTTTATGGAGATAGGCACAGGTGGCTAGAATTTAGAATTAGTGATGGCAAAAAATTTGTTCCTGTGGCAAGAGTTTATTGTCACGAAGGTGAAGCAGAGAAAGAGTTTTGTAGAAAAGCTGTAGGAATTTTTAAGGAAACTTTTTCAGGAAGATTAAATGAAAAGAGATATTTAGATGGGTTAAATAAAGGCGAACTTACTCCAAAAAGTCTTTGGGAAGAAATAAAAAAAGAATATCAATTGCCAGGCGATTATGATGTTAATGAATAAAAAATTTTAATGCTAAAGAACTAAAAGTGCCAATTTACTTCAATATTATTGGCTTAAATTCTTTAATAAATTTCAAGCCGTCTTTTAATTTTGATTTGCTTTCTGAATACAAAGTTATTATTTTTTCATTTTTTTTAATTTTGCCGACGTGATGATGAAGATAAACTCCTGCTCCCTTACTTTCTGGAGCTCCTAAAACCCTGCACAATAAATTTATTTTTTTATTGTCTATAGATACTATTCTTCCTAATTTTTTTGCTTTAATTGTTTTTTTAAATTTTGCTGGTTTAAGTTGTGCTACACGCTCTTCAAAATTTTTATCTTTGTTTTGAGCGTTTATAATTTCTATAAATTTTTTATAAGCCTCTCCTGATTCTAAGATTTGCCTCGCTTTTTGCTGTGGCTTTTTTATTTTGCAGAGCTTCATTAATTCTGAGGCAAGATAAATAGATTTTTCTTTTAGGTCTTTTGGACATGATTCTTTATTTTGCAAAACAGCCAAAACATCCAGCATTTCCAAAACAGGGCCAATTCCATTCCCAATTGGTTGAGAGCCGCGAGTGTAAACAGGTTTTAATTTTATTTTAAAGTGCTTAGCGAGTTTCAAAAATTTTGCTCCGAGTTTTTTTGCTGATTTTAAAGATTTAACTTTAGCGCCTTTTCCGTAAGATATATCAATTAAAACATATTTTGAACCAGCAGAAATTTTTTTAGAGATTATTGAAGCTAAAAGCTGTGGTTCTACGTCTAAGTTAAGCAATCTCTCTACTTGGATAATCTTGTCGTCAGAAGGAGCAAGTCCGAGAGAACCTCCCCAAACCAAACACGCATTTGTTTTATTAACAACTCTCTTAATCTCTTTATTATCTAACTCGACTTTTGCAATTGTTTCAATTACGTCGGCTGTTCCTGCTGCTGAAGTTATCGCTCTCGAAGAAGTTTTTGGTAATATCAGGCCGGCGGCCGCACAAATAGAAATTACGATAGGCGTTGTTCTATTTCCTGCAACTCCGCCGATAGAATGTTTATCTGCAACAATTTTTTGTTTAAATTTTAACTTTGTTCCTGTTTTGATCATTGCTTCTGTCAAATAAATTATTTCTCTCATAGACATCCCTCTTAATTTCTCGGCAGCAACAAAATATGAAATTTCTGATTCTGTTAAATTATTTTGTGTTATCTCGGAAATTAAAAAAATAATTTCATCTCGCGAAAGTCTTTTTCCTTCAAGTTTCTTTTTTATCAATGTTCCGGCAGTCATAAGTTCTGAAGCAGTAACCTCGACTTTAGAATTATCTTTTGTTTTTAGAATGCGGCTAATCTCTTGTGACAAACCGATTTCATTGTCTTTCACAAGTTTAGGAAAAATATCAACAACAGCGTAACTTTTTTTCGATTTAGTCGATATCAAAACTCTCTCATCAACGTGAACATTGAGTTTTTCGGCTGTCTTATCATTTAATACAACAATCGGACGTCCTGCAAGCCAATTAAAATTTTTTACTTTTAGTGTTACCATTATTCTCTGAACAACTCATTAAGTTTTCCTTGTCGATAAAAATCAATAATTATCATTACATACGACAGAATCAACGGGCCTATAACCAATCCAACTATTCCAAACGCATAAAGACCTCCAATTACCCCTATTAACGCTATAACTATAGACATATGCGATTTTTTTGATATAAAATATGGACGCAAAATATTATCAATGCTCGAAACAAACAACCCACCATAAATTAATAAGACAATTCCTTTAAATACTGAGCCTGTTGTGATAAGGAAAATTCCTGCTGGCAACCAAACAAGCCATGAACCAAGAATCGGGATTATTGAAACTACTATTGCAACAAAAGTTAAGATTAAAGATTTCGGAACTTGGAGGATAAAAAGTCCGATACCTAAAGCCAAACCCTGAATAACTCCAATTAAAAATTGTCCATAAACAATTGTGTTGGTAATTTCTCTAAATTCTTCCATAAACTTTTTTTCTGTCTTATGAGAGAAGGGAGATAATTGTGAAAAATATGCTTTCAATTCCTCGGCGTCGCGGACAGCAAAATAAAAAGTAAATAAGAAAACCGCAAACTGAAGAATAAAGCTCGGAAGATTAACAACAAATTTGATAAATTCATTTAATAAAGAACTAAACAACTTGCTAATTATGTTATTTAAATTTGCTACAAGCTCGTTGGAAATTTCTAGTGTTAAAGCTGATGGCAAAATTTTTTTCAAAATTTCCGCTAAATCTAACTTCTGCAAGAATAAATAAGTTTCAAATGTTTGCTTAATCATTATAGGCATAATATAGGCAAGAGGAATAACAATGACAATTGATAATCCTAAAATTAAAATAATCGCAGCAAGATTCTTCTTCTTCACTCTTTTATAAATTTTTTTATAAAAAGGATGTAGGATATATGCTAATAATAAACCTAAAATAATTGAAATCATAATAGGCTTTAACATATAAATCGCTACAAAAAACAACAATCCGATTAAACAGACAGTAATTATTTTTGAGACGAAATTCTTCTGCATTATAATATTTAAATCTAAGCAATTTATAAAGTTTTATAAATGGACTAACTTTTTTTTAATTATGATTATTAAAAAAATTTTCGAGAAAAATTTTGATGAAGAGGTTCATTCAGCTCTTCTAAAATTTGGAAGAGGAAATTTCAGTAATAGATATCTTATTGACGGAAAAAAACAAAAAGATAAATGGGTTGTAAAAACATCGTCGGAATTTGCTAATTTCTTTGTTAAGAAATGTTTAGAAGGTCAGGGAAAATTGCGTGTCTCGGGAGCAATTATTTCTACAATGGATTTATCAGAAGACATTAATTTCGAGATTAAAAAGAAAAGCAATTTTCAGGGAATTAAAAAAATTATTATTGATACAGAGGTTAATTCTGAGCAAATATTAAATTTAATGAAGAAATATCCTCGAGCATTTTTTGCTTTAAGTTTTGAGACAGATAAAAATATTTTGAAAATTAAAACAGAGCTACCGACATCACCAAAACCAAAATTAAATCCAGATAAAATTCCAAAAGCTGATTTTTGCAACCTAAAAACAACCGACAAAAAACTTCTTGAAGAGTTATTTTGGGACATCGGCCTTGGATGGAATGAAATAAAGATTAGTCATACAATAAAAGTTGAGAAGATTATTTATCCTAAAAATTTCGAGAAAATGAAACCCGAAGAGATAAGAGAGAAAAGTAAAAGGATTGGGATTTTAACAAGAGAGATTGAAGTTGATGGGGTAAAGAAAATTGAAGAGGGGAGATTTGAAGCATAGGCCGTGCTTTTAAAAATATCAAAAAATTATAATTTTAACAAATTTTAGAGCAATTTAAGGGAGTGAGAAGCTTTAAAAACCTATTTCTCTCAAAAATATTAAGTTCACGGGACTTAGAACTTAAATGTCTAAGTTGTCGAATCTGATTGATCAATGAAAGTTTACATTAATTTACAAAATGACAAGTTATCAAAGAAGAAGCGGCTCGCTTCAATTTTATCCGAGAAAGAGAGCAAGGAAGTTTTTACCTAGTGTGAACTGGAAAGCTATTAAATCAGATGAAGTCAACTTTCTCGGCTTTATCGGATATAAAGTTGGGATGGTTTCTGTTTGTGTAAAAGATAAAACAGAAAATTCCATGACGAAAAATAAAGCCATTGTTGTTCCTGCCACAATTTTGGAATGCCCTGAAATGAAAATTTATTCTGTTAGATTTTACAAAAACGGAGTTGTTATGAAAGATGTGGTTGTATCTAATGAAAAAATTTTGAAAAGAAAAGTTAAGGTTCCAAAAGAAATTAAGAAATTGGAAGATGAAGAAGATTTTGATGATGTAAGGGTTATTGTTTATTCTGATGTTAGAAAAACCGGGATTAAAAAAAAGCCAGACATGATCGAGATAGGAATTGGCGGGAGCAAGGAAGAAAAATTAAAGTTTATTAAAGAAAAAATAGGAAAAAGCATTTCTGTTTTAGATGTTTTCTCTGAAGGATTGGTTGATGTTAGGGGAGTTACAAAAGCTAAGGGAACTCAAGGTCCTGTAAAAAGATTTGGAATTTCGTTAAAAGCAAAAAAATCCGAAAAAGGTCAAAGAAATCCCGGTAGCTTAGGTCCATGGCATCCAGCCAGAGTAACGTTCAGAACACCCCAAGCAGGACAGACAGGAGGTTTTTCAAGAATAACCTATAATAATTTAATTTTAATGGTTGGAAAAATTTCTGAAAGAGACATCAACAAAGATTCTGGTTTCCACAAATACGGGAAAATTAGAACCGATTATATTATTTTAAAAGGTTCTGTTCCTGGGCCACAAAAAAGACAATTGCTTATCACAAAAGCACTAAGACCGAGTAAGAAACAATCTAAATTAAATTTTGAGTTTATTGAATTAAGATGAAAGCCAAATTATTAGACAAAACAGGGAAAGTTAAAGGTGAAATAGAGATGCCTAAAAATTTCTCTGCAGAAATCAGACCTGATATTTTGTTAAAAGTGTTTGAAGCTCAAAAGGTTAAACAACCATTCGGAGCAAAGGTTGGAGCAGGAGCCGGTTATTCTGCTTCAGGAATTTTAAAACACAGAAGGCATGTGTGGAAAACAGCTTACGGCAGAGGAATTTCAAGAGTTCCGAGAAAAATTATGGCTCGCCAAGGAGCTCGTTTTGTTTGGGTAGGTGCGACAATTTCTTCAGCTCGGGGAGGAAGGCGCGCCCACCCACCAAAAGCAATTAAAAATCAGTTTAAGAAAATAAATAAAAAAGAATTAAAAATTGCATTTAATTCTGCTCTCGCTGGCACTGTTAATGAGTCTGCTTTAGAGAAAAAATATAATATGAAAGTTAAATCAGGTTTTGTCTTTGATTCTGGTATTTTGGATTTAAAAACAAAAGACTTCCTTAATGTTCTCAAAAAAATTTTTGAAGAAACCTATGAGAAAGTTTTGAAAAAGAAAAAAGTTAGGGCAGGAAAAGGAAAATCAAGAGGTAGAAAATATAAATCTAATGCAGGCATGTTATTTGTAATCGCGAGCGATGAAGAAATGAAAAGAAAAGGGATTGAAGTTGTAAAAGTTAAAGATTTAAAAATTAGTCACTTAGCTCCTAACGGAGTTGCCGGAAGAATAACCTGTTATACTGAAAACGCAATTAAAGAAATCGGAGAGAGGTTCAAATGAGCAAAACAATAATCTTACAAAAAGTCAAATCAACCGAGAAAATAGTTAGAGAAATGGAAGTGAAAAATACTTTGGTTTTTGAAGTTGATAGAAGCGTCACTAAACCAGAAATAAAAAAAGAAGTTGAAGAGTTATTTGATGTTAAGGTTGCTAAAGTCAGAACTCATATTTTGAAAAATAAAAAAATTGCTTATGTTAAATTAAAACCAGAATATCAGGCAATTGATATTGCAACTAAACTTGGGATAATGTAAAATGGGGAAAAGAATAATACAGCAGAGAAGGGGAAGAGGAAGTAGTACTTATAGAGTTAGAAAGAAAGCTTTTTCCATTAAACCAGCTTATCCTTCTGATTTAAAACCTGGAGAGAAATTTAAAGTTGTTAAGTTAATTCATTCCAGCGGCCATTCTGGAGTTATTGCAAAATTAATGAACGAAGAGGGAAAGATTTTTTATAATTTAGCTGCAAATCTACTATACGAAGGGCAAGAAATAGTTTTTGGTGGGCAAAACAACGGAGATATTGCAATGATTGGAGATTTAAAAAATGGAACAGAGATATTCAATATTGAAAATAGGGCAATAGATGGAGGGAAATTTGTTAGGAGCGGTGGTAGTTTTGCGGTTATTTTGAACAAAAAAGGAGAAGAAGTGACGGTAATGATGCCGTCAAAAAAAGAAAAAAAGTTTGATGCGCGTTGCAGAGCTACGATCGGGCGGGTTGCTGGAGGCGGTAGATTAGAAAAACCTGTTTTAAAGGCAGGAAAAAAATTTTATATTAAAAAAGCGAAATCAAAATTATGGCCACGAACTTCTGCAGTGGCTATGAATGCTGTTGATCATCCATTTGGTTCTGGAAGGGGTAAAAGAATTAAAAGTAAAATTGTTAAAAAGAATGCTCCACCGGGAAGAAAGGTGGGATTACTTAGACCAAGAAGAACCGGGAGGAAG
>CAYNLR010000009.1:0-9061 GCA_964398135.1 Candidatus Woesearchaeota archaeon | reverse complement strand
TAACACACCCTTTTGTTGGTCTCTCAATTTTTAATTGGGTTCCTGTTGATAAGAAATTATTTGATAAAATCATTGTTGCTGGATGAATAGAGGCTGCTGAAAATCCGCTAACTCTGCTTCTTCCATATCTAAATCTGAAACTTCCTGAATGAGATGGGTGCCCAAATACAGGCCTGCCTGCTACTAAATCCTGAATATAGGTAGCGACGACGTCTCCTGTTCCTGCCTCTCTTTTCTTGTGTAATTCTATATATTCTGCTAAAAAATCCCACCCGGTTGATTTAAAACCTTTTTTCTTTAAACCGTTCAACAACCTCAATCCTTTCTGCGCTTTCTGAGCAAGCCCTTCTGAAAAACACAAACACATCCCGCCGCGAATAAAATTTGTCTCAACTCTTGGCAAGTCCTTATAATTTGAAACCTCTTTTTTCTCTGTCGGCTCTCCTGTAATCTCGATTGGTAAATTTTTTGCAAGAAAAGTTATTTCTTCTTCTGTAGGCAAATATTGTAGATTCGTGACTCTCTCATGGTAATCATAATTTTCTATAACATATCTCTTAACCTCGTCTTCATCAGGATCGTATTTTGCAAAACCAAACATCTCTCTTAAATAATCAATCAACATTAAGACAGTGCATGTAGCAGTAGTTCCTGCTGAACGAATAGGTCCTGAAAAATATGCCTTGAAGTAATCTTTTCCATCTCTTGTTTTTCCTAATTTTAAGCCAGTATAACCCTCAATCGGAGAAGCAACAACTCCGAGAGTTGTATAGGCAAAACCAACCCTTATTCCTGCATCGATTGCTTCTAATAAAGACCTGAATTTGCAAAATTTCTCTTTAGCAATTTCTTCAGCAATTTTAAAACTCACTCCAAGGTCTAATTTTCCGAATTCTTCCTCTAATTCTAAAATCCTATTAACAATTCTCTTATCCTTTAACTGAGGGTAAATCGTAGCCACTAATCCCACTGCTTTTTCAGCCAAGCTCATTGCAAGAGAAACCTCAACATTGTCAACAGGGTCAAGCCCTTTTTTTCTTGCTTGCTCAGCTATCTCATACTCTTTATTAACCCTCCTCATTATTCTCTTGAAATGGTTTTCAACCTGTTGTTCTTTTTTCTCTTGCATTTTCATTATTTAATGGATTTTAATTGAATCTTTGCTATAAGGTCTTCCCTCTCTTCAACCTTTTTTAAGATATCTTTCCAACTTTTTAATCTCCTATTTTTTTCAATTTTTACATGCTTATTCCAAGGTTTATCATAAAGGAAAAAACCTCTAAACCATAACAAATCTTTTGCAGACGACGGACTATCGTCTATAATTAAATTCGGATTTATATCCTCAAAAATATGTGTTTTTGGCCCGTTATTTGAGAAGTATATTCCATCGTATTTAATCTTTTTATCACGAAGCCACGAAATTGTTTCTGCCCTTCTCTTTATACTTCTGCGAGTTACAATATAAACCTCTCCTAATTCTTTTAACCTATTAACACCTTCTACCGCTCCTTTTATGACAGGCAATCTGCTATAACCTCCTTCTTCAATAAATTTTTTTGTTCCTTCCTTAAACTCCTTTTCGGTTAAATTTCCGTATTTCCATATTTCCCAACTTTTTATCTCTTTAAATTCCAAATCAGCTTTATATAAATCATTCAAAAATTTTATCAATTCTGGAACTAAATCTGCAATCACATCATCCAAATCAATTCCTATTCTCATTTTTAATCGTCTTGTTTTTTAATTCTAAATTATTTTCTTTAATTTCATTTTCAGGCTCACCGAAGAAATCTAAAATTTTGACTTCTCTCGTCTTTAAGTTAAATAACGGAACTTTACAAAAATCTGGATGATTCCCTACTTTTTCTTGGAATGGAGTTATTGACTGCCAGCACGAGGTTGCAATTAATAAAATGTTGTTGTAAGTAGAAACCTCTGATCTATGAATATCAGCTGTTGTTATAATATCAGGAACTTGTGAAATGACTAATTCATCTTCTTCACAAGGAATATAATCAGAAAAGCCATGCATTGGCGAAAGGTGTCTTGCCCTCAAAAGTTCTTTCACAACTCTTGTCGGAGAATTGTGGCCGTATTTTAACCTAATTTCAGGGATCTCTTCAATAACACCGTGAAGACTGAACCCGTGATACATCAAAATTTTAAATCCGTCGTCGATTTCAACAAGAGCAGGATTTGGAACAAGAACAACATTCTCCATCTTATGCAATTCCGGAGCCCATTTCTCGCTAATGATTGGTTGTGGTTCTCCGAGCCAAACCGCATCGTGATTTCCTGGGCCAATAATAATCTTAATGTCCTTTCTTATCAACTTCAATAAGCTTGTAACTTTTTCGTATTGGCCTTTAATATCTTTTATATCCAAAAATTTTTCTTGCTCTGGAAAATGTCCTATTCCATCAACAAGGTCACCATTAATAAAAACATACTTTACTTTTCTTGCCAATTCTCTGTGCTTTTCATCACCTTCAACACCGTTCAGCCATTTAATAAACCTCAAAAAATTCTCTTCTAAAAACATCGAGCTTCCTGCATGAATATCGGAAATAAAAGCAACAATTTCATCTTTTTTCCCTCTTCTTTTTTCCGGAAGAGCGCAATCAGGAAAAATAACATCGTTTGCAAAAAGCCAATCAGAATTTCCTGAAACAGAAAAAGCCACAACTTCGTCAACTAAAACATTTTTAGCTTTTTTAAATAAATCTTTTTTATTTTTACTTACCAAAATCCTCGCTGTTCCTGTCATATCTTCAACTTCAAAAATCAAATTTTTATTTTTAGTAATTTTTTTATCTAAAATTCCGACAATAACAGAATAATTTCCTTTAGAATTGCCAATTTTTCTTAAAGACGTGAGATTTTCCAGGTTTCTTCCTTGCAAAATTTTCTTAATTTTCTCATATCTTGACCTAAAATACTTGACAAAATCTTGAACTTCTATTTTTTTGGGAATAAATGCTGGTGAAGACAAAACCTTAACTTTGCCATCCTCTTCCTCAATCTTTTTATCTTCTTTCGGCTTTGAAATCTCCTCGTGAGAATAACCAAGCTTAATAAAAAATTTTTCAATAATTTTTTTATCCTCTCCTGATATCTCCCTTATTTTCTCAATGTTTTTATAGAACAAAGTTTTTGTTATCACCCTCTCCTTAATTTTCAGATTATTGAGCAAGTCGATTAGTTTTTTTGCACTCTCTTCATCAAGAACAGAAAGCGACTCGAGCATTTCTTTATCAACTAAAAAACCTTTCTTCATGCAAATTTCCAAGATTGACTTTTGGGTTTCCATTTCAAAAATTCCTAATTTATGTTTTACTTTTTCTCTGGTTTTGAATTATAATCCCAATTCCTCAACCAAGATTTTCTCAATTTTTTCAATAAGGCTTTTTGGAATTGAAAGTTTTATCTCGCGAGTTCTGCCGTGTCTTCCTTTTGAAATAACTTTTGCATTAATTAAGCCGAGCATGTCGATTTCAGCAATAATGTCTGAAATTCTCCTCTGAGTTAAAACTTCTGTCTTTGTCTTGTTGCAAAGCTCTTGATAATTATTATAGACATCTCCTGTAAAGAATTTTTGTAGATTGTTTTCTTTTTTTCTCTGCTTAGTCAACTGGATAATTGCATACAAAACCAACTGAAATTGTCTCGGCACTGTCTCAACAACCTCAAGAACCTTGTCTCTTTCCATTTTCCTATTTGCCAAATCAATGTATTCTAACTCAATTTTGTCTTTTCCGTCTCTTTCACACAATTCTGCTGCAATTCTCATTAAATCGAGTGCTCTTCTCGCATCCCCGTGTTCTCTTGCTGCAAATGCTGCGCATTTAGCAATAACTCCATCATCAACAACACCCTCTTTAAACGCAATCAAACACCTCTGTTTTAATATATCTTTTAATTGCAAGGCATCATATGGTGGAAAAATCACCTCTTCTTCTCCAAGAGAGCTTCTAACTCTTGGATCGATATTATCTAAAAAGGTAAGATCATTTGAAATCCCTATTAAAGAAATCTGCGCCTGTGAAAGTTCAGAGTTTAATCTTGTTAGATTATACAAAAAACCATCAGAAATTTTTTTAACTGCCTGGTCAATTTCATCGAAAATAAAAATCAACAAGCGTTTTTCACTATCAATCAATTCAACAAATTTTGAATAAACCTGGTCTGTAGGAAGGCCTGTTGCAGGAACACTCCCGCCGAGTTTTTTAATAAGTTCTGCTAAAATCCTGTACTCTGTGTCCGCAACTTTTTTTAGCTTGCAATTAATATACTCTATCCTTAAATTAACATTATGCATTTTCGCTTTTTTTTCTAATTGTTGCGCAACATATCTAACAGAAAGCGTTTTTCCTGTTCCTGTTTTTCCGTAAACAAACAAATTGCTCGGCCTTTCGTTCCTTAAAACAGTAGCTAAAATAGAAGCAACTTGCTCTATTTGCTTATCTCTATGAGGAATAGATTCAGGAGTATAACCTGCCTGAAAAACACTTTTATCTTTAAATAACCCACTTTTAAGTGCTGAATCAAAAATGTTATCTAATTGAACTCCCATTGTTGAGCAGCACACCACTTTTTTAATTTCATCAACAATCATTAAAAAAGCACTATTTAAATTTTCGTATACTTGAAAATATATTTCCATCACCCCTGTTTCAAATGGAGCAAAAAAATCCTGTCAAAAATAAAAACAAAAAAAGAAAAACGAAAAATCCTGTGACTATTGTGGAGAGATACAAAAATTACGAAGAGAAAAATCAGGCTACTAAAATAAAGATAAAGGCAAATGAATATAAAAGCATTTGACCCTATCCCCTTTGTTTCATCTCCACAAGAAATGAGGTCTACCAACCTTTAACCTCTCAGAATCTTTAGCTATTCTAAGTTATCCATCTTTCTTAACTTCTCTCTAAACTCATCACTGGCCAAACTCGCCACTTAAATCCTAAAATTTTGGTAATTACAGCTGGTTTGCATTTTTACATTAAATTCAGGCAAGTTTAAATTAGAAAATTTTGCTCCAATCACAAGTGTATTAGCATACAAATAAGAGCATGGATAGTTAAAAGGATACTATGAGGTTTAAAAATTACCACTCAAAGAAAAGTGAAAGCAAAAAAGCTGAAATTTTAAATGATTTTAATTTCTAAACAAAACAAATTGCAAACAACTGAAAATCTTGCAATAATCGTAATAGGCTAAGAGTTTAGTTAAGAGCATAGTAAAAAGAGATGGCTTACAAAAGGCTAAAGCATGGATTGCTGAGTTTTTTATGGTTGGTTTTTTGGGCTATATGTGGAAGAAACACCTGTTCTTAAGCGAAGCGCATTTTGTTTTACAGAATTTTATTTAATGCTTGCTTTAAGTTTGTTTTTTGTTTTGAATCTCTTGCTTATTGTTGCTTATTATACTCTAAAAGATATTTTCTATTATATATATTAAAAAATATATATTATATAATAAAAAATTTTATAAATTAATTAGGTAGAGCGCGATTTGCTCTTCTTTATAAACTTTTCCTGAAAAAACTGCTTTTTCCATTCGAAATTAAAGGGTAGGAGTTAAGGACTAATCGCTAAACCCATTGGTTTAAGTGAAAATTGAACGAAAATTTGGTTTAAATTGTTAGTTTAAGTTGGTTTGGAAGCATAAAATAAAGCAAATACAATAGCTTTTATTTGGTGCAATATATACATGAGCATACAAACATTTATAAATAATTTAACTATAAAAGAGTATGGACAAAAAGCCATTTAGATCGCTTCTTGGAAAACAAGTTGTAACAAAAGAAGGCAAGAAATTAGGGGTGGTTAAGGACATAACATTTGAAGCAAATACCGGAGAATTGATTCATCTTGTTTTAAAGGACTTAACATCCTACACAGCAAACCTCTCTCTTGAAAGAACAAAAGATAAAGAAGCACTGGTTCCTTATAACACGGTAATTGCAATTGGCGATTTCATTGTTGTTAGTGAAGAAGATTTAATATAATTGCCATGATGCTTTGTCTATAGTAATTTGCAGCAAATTTTAAACACAAAAAGGCTTTTTGATTTTTAGAATAATTTTTAGGTTGTTGGATTTAAAATTTAAAACACAAATCTTTTTAAATTCCCTAACCAAATAATAGAATGGCAAAAGATGTAAGGGTGTTGGGTTTTAATTACACACAAATCAGTGTTGAGAGAAATCCTGATTTTGAGGGAGAGGTTAAAGTTAAATCAAATATAAATATCTCCAATATTGAAAAATTTAAAGCAAAAATAGCAAAGCAGGACGCATTAAAAGTTAGTTTTGAGTCAAATATAGATTACGGCGAGTTAGGAAAAGTTGTTTTAAAGGGCAATATGATTATTACAGCAGATTCCAAATCATTAAAAGAAACGCTTTCTGCTTGGAAAGAAAAGCGGCCAAACGAGTTACAGATCACAATAATGAACATTATTATACAAAAAACCTCAATCAAATCCATTCAACTTGAAGAAGAGATCGGCTTGCCTGTTCATTTACAAAATATCTTCCCTAAAATCAAAACAAAGCAAGAAAAATAAAAAATTAAAAGGATTCTGCATATTTTTAAATAGGCTTTACGAGTAATTTAACAGGCCCGCATGGCACAATGGTACTGCAACGGTCTCGAGAACCGTGTCCTTTTTGGACTTCCCGGTTCGATTCCGGGTGCGGGCGTCAAAATTAAAAGCATAGACAAGACAATTTTTGCATCTTGACTGAAACTCAAAAAATATATAAAGACAGAACAAATGGCTTTTTTATGCCAAGAATTTCAACAAACAAGATACAGAAGATTAAGGAGCAAATTTTGTTTTATCTTTACACTATCTTTCCTAAACAAGTTTTCACTTCTGATATTGCCAAAGAACTTGCTCGTGATGAAGAGTTTATCAAAGAACTCCTAAACCAATTACTAGAAAAAAAATTGGTTGTTAAAATCATGAAAAATCCGAAAGGCATAAAATACACGAGGCGGGCGAGGTGGCGGCTTTCAAACAAAGCTTATGAAGTATATGCAAGGCAACAATAATTTCTGGCTAAACCTAATTAGTGCTATTATTTTTAACCCATTTTAATTACCGCTTATTAATTTCACTAACCAACTTAAACTTATTCTCCATTATAATTAAAAATATAAATGATAGGGCGTTTAATTTAGAATGGATCCAATAAAACAAGCTTTTTTGAAAGTTAAACAAGACATTCTTGAACTAAAACAAGAAATTAAGCTATTAAAAGAAAAAATTGAACAATTAAGCCAGCTAACCCAGCACAGCACAACTACTAAAATTTCGACAATTCCAACACAAATTCCAACACAACCACCTATTCCAACAGACAATCAGACACAAATTCCGGCAAAACACCCAGATTTTGCCCCAAAATTAAGCCAAAACACCCAATTTTCCACAGGAAATAAAGGGGTTCCAACAGACAGACAGACAGACAAACAGACAGACAGACAAAAGGAAAATACCCAACAAAAAGACGAAATAACAGATTTTGAACGTGTAAAGAGGATTTTAGATTCTTTAGATAGTATAAAAAAAGAAATTCGACTAAAGTTTAAACGCTTAACTCCACAGGAAATGAAGGTTTTTTCTACCCTTTATAGCTTCGAAGATCAAGGAATAGAAGAGATTACTTACAAATTACTGGCAGACCATCTTAAATTAAGCGAATCTTCAATTAGAGATTACGTTAATAAATTAATAAATAAAGGCATCCCAATACTAAAAACACGCCTAAATAACAAAAAAATAATCCTCAAAATTGAAGAAGATTTAAAGAATATAGCCTCTTTATCCACGATAATTAGGCTTCGCGAACTATAAAACAATAATTAATCGGTATAACGAATAAATAAATTGTCTTTGTCTTGTTTATTCTTATTATTATTTATTTTTTCTTCCTTTAGCTTTTTTCTTTTGTTCTCCCAGATACTTAAAATGTCTCTTATGATCGCCAAACTTTCCGAATTTACCCTTCAGAACCCTTACTTTTCTTCTTTTTTTCAGCTTTTTTTGATGATTTAACTCTCACTTTTACACTTTTTATAATTAAATTTTTTACTTCTTCGGGTATGTATAACCTTTTTTTACCATTTGGCTCTGTAACCTCATGAATTAAACCCTCACTTTTCTGTTTTATGCTGTTTATTTGCCCCCTAATTGTACTTTTACTCTTTCCCAAGATTGCCGAGAGGTCCTCATAACTGAGTTTCAACTCCGAATTTATTAAAGCCCAGACAATAGCTCTCTCCATAAGGGTTAAATTTGATAAAATGCCTGTTTGGACACCTGTTTGGACACCTGTTTGGACAGCTTGGACAGCTGTTTGTTTTTGGACAGCTGTTTGAGGTTGTTTGGACAGCCTAACATCAAAGAAAGAAATTAGCTTTTTTATCTCTGAAATATCGTTTTGAAGCTCCAAAAGCTGCTCTTTAATCACCAAAATTTCCTCTTCAAAATTTTTTTGTTTTCCGTCGATATATTTTATCCACTCACCAACTTTTCCAAAATCTTTTTTAACAGAATCAAAAGATTTTTTTATATTCTCTTTTAATTCCTCAATATCTTTTTTTCTTCTAAAAAAACCGAACATCTCATTATTTTCTAACCCACTAATTTTATAAAGTTTTCGTAAAAACCTATGAAAAAAAGAATTTTTTGGGTTGTTTGGACAGCTGTTTAATTTTTGGACAACCACCAAATAATTTAAAATTTAAACAATTTTTAAATTTCAATAACACCCTATCACTAAAACCTTTTTTAGATTTCTATTTTCGATCAAACATTAACACAAATTAAAAGCAAAAGAATTTTAAATACCAATTATTTAATTTAAATATGAAATTTCAAAAGAAGGTGATTTACTCTATTTTTTTCGCGTTTGCAGTATTTTTCATTTCCTTATTTACAAAAATTATCCCCTGCCAGACAGCCCCAGAAATTCCCAATCCTGTTTATTCTTGGCACCTTTGCGATCTAAATCCGGACTCACAATTAGTACGCGGCATTCAAAGGA
>CAYNLR010000008.1:0-10048 GCA_964398135.1 Candidatus Woesearchaeota archaeon | reverse complement strand
TCCAGTGAGTAAAATCAAGGCTGCTTGTAGAAAAAATAAGATGCTTTATAGGAATTAAATTTCCGAATGAAATTGTTGAAGAGGTTAAGAAAGTTCAGAGGGAATTAGAAAAGAAAAATTTGTTTTACGGAAAATTTACAGAGCCGGAAAATCTGCATTTAACTTTAAAGTTTTTGGGAGAGATTTCTGAAGATGAGGTTAGAAAAGTTAGAGAAAGATTAAAAGGAGTTGCTGAAAATTTTCTTATAGACAATAATTCTGGTTTTGTTGAAGCAAGTGGTGAAGAGAAAATTACTAATTCTAAACCTAACAGCATTCAGGCAACTCTCGGCAAACTCGGAGTTTTTTCTGAGAAATTTATAAGGATAGTTTGGATTGAAGTTTTAGGAGAAAAAATTTTTGAATTACAGAAAAAAATTGATGAAAGCTTGAAAGATTTATTTAAACCAGAAGAAAGATTTATGTCTCATTTAACAATTGCGAGGGTGAAAAAAGTCAAGGATAGGGAATTATTTTTAGAGGAATTAAAAAAAATTAGAGTTTGCGATTTGAAATTTAACGTTGATTGTTTTTATTTGATGAGGAGTGAATTAAAAAGCACCGGAGCAGAGTATTTTGTAATTGAAAAATATGAATTAAAGTGAAAAATATAAAATAAAAAGTAAAACAGAATTTATATAATTATTGTTCTGGAACGTATATATTTGACTACAGATTTTTATTTAAAGTTAGCAAGAATTTTTTATTTTTAATGAAACCCAGAACAGGCAATGTTTTTATAGAAAGAATAAGAAAAATTTCTGTTGAGAATTTTGGAGGACTTTTTAATGCTCATATTCACGGAGACAGAGTGTATACTCGAGAGGATAAATATTACGAACACAAGGAATTGTCTATTTCTGATTTTGAAAAATTCGGATTAAAAGAAAAGCAGAATTTAACATGGGTTTTACATAGCGGGCCTGCTTTTGAGCCAGAGTGTATTGAAAAGAGAATGAGGAGGTTGATTGAAGAATCAATAGCATGCGGAGTTAAGAGGATAGACACAACAGTTGACATAACCTATAATACAGAGTTTAAGAGTTTAGAAGTTGCAGAAAAATTGAAAAAAGAATATAAGGAAAACGGAAAAATGGATTTAAGAATCGGCGCATATAACCCTTCAGGTTTTAAGGATTCTGAACCACAGAGATTTGAGATTTTTGAAGAGGGTGTTAGAAGGGCGGATTTTATTGTTGCTCTTCCTGAAAAAGACGAAAAGCCTGGACACATTGGAGCGCATTCTCATAATTTTTATATGTTAAATTTAGCTTATAAATACAAGAAGCCGATACACTTCCATGTTGGACAGGCAAACCTTCCTCATGACAGAAGTGTTGAGATTCTTTTAGAGGATATTTATTGGAAGCTTGATGTTGATTTTAGAACAGACGATTTTCCGGAAATTGATTTTGTGCATTTTATTTCTCCTTTTTGTAAGCCAGACGAGGAGCTTGATGAAATTATAGATAAATTAAAAAAATATAACATCGGAGTTATTTGTTGTCCGAGAGCCGGAATTTCTATGCGTCAGGACAGAAGATTTAACGCACCAATTCATAATTCCTTAGCTAATATTTGTTATCTTGCATGGAAGGGTGAAGGGAAGATTAGGTTAAAGTTAGGTGTTGATAATTTGTATGATGTGTTTGTTCCTGCGAGTGATGCTGATATTGCAACAGAAGCAGCAGAGGCGGCAAATATTTTAAGATTTTATGACGAGAGAATCTGGGCAAAAATTGCTTCTGGCGAACCATTAGATGATTTTGATAGAGGAAAAATTGAAAGAGCTTTGTTTAATTCTTGAGAATTTGTTGAAATTTTTCGATTTTGGCATCTGTCAGTGTTTTTATTGTTTTCAGTTCTTCTTTTGTGGCTGTAAAAATTCTTTCCAATGAATTAAATTTTTCCAATAGTTGTTTTGCTGTTACCGGCCCAATACCAGGAAAACCCTCGAGAATAAATTGTTTTTGCTCCTCTAATGTTAAATTTGATTTATTCGGACGGAGAGAAATATTTGTTTTTGTTTTTTCTTGTTTCTTAGCGAGGAGAATTAGGAATGTTGCGGTTTCTTCTTCATCTTGCGTGAAAATAATCGGGACATTAAAATCAAAAATTATTGACAAAAACATTCCGCGGATAGCATTTGGATGAATTTTAATTTTCTTTTCCTGACACTCAGCTTGCTGGATTTCATTTATATAATCACTTCTCCCTTCAATAATCAGCAAATATTTCGGATATTTTTTTAGATTAAGAAGCTGTTGTTGAATTCTTTTGTTTAATGTTGAGGAAATAAAATCAGAGAAAGTTTTTCTTTCAATCGCAATTTCTCCTACAATGTAATCCCCTATTTCAAGTTTTTCAAATTTTATGTTAGCATTTTTCTCTATGAGGTTCGGTATAACGAGCGATTGCTTTTCTCTCGTATCAACAATAATCTCATAAAGATTATTCGATTTTTTAATTTTTGATTTTTTAGACCGATCAAAAATTTTTTCTATCTCTTTCATTTTAATAATTGTGTTGATTAAATATTGGGAGGAAGAGTATAAAAGCTTAATCTTCGTCTGAATTGCAAAGTTTTTGATTGACGGGATTAAAATAATTTTTTTTGCTTTTCCTTTAATCCGTTTTTGATTTCATTAATTGCTCTGTGCATTCTCTTTTCTTTGTGATAAGAAGCGTAGTGATATGCTTGGTCGTGCGTGTTTTTCGTTACTAATATTTTAAGAGTTCCGGGCATTAATCTTGCCGTTCTTCCGGCTCTTTGAATTTTTCTGATTGCCGACGGGACAGGCTCATAAAAAATCACTTCATTAACCTCAGGAATGTCGAGCCCTTCCTCTGCGATTGATGTGGCGATTAAAATATTTGTTTTTCCTTCTGAAAAATCTTTGATTATCTGCTTTTGTTCTGATTGTTTTAAGCCTGTTGTTTTTCCTTCACCGTGTTTTTTTATTGCTTGCCCGACGAATATGCTCGGTTTGGCGTTTTTGATTTTAGAGAGTATTTTGAATATTTTTCTAACAGTTTCTCTAAACTGAGCAAAGACAATTATCTTTGCGTTTGGGTTTAGCTCGAGTTCTTTTTCTATTAAAAGTTCAAGTTTTTTGAGTTTTGGATGTTCCAAGTTAAGGGTGGTTGCGAGCGTGTAAGCTTTTGCAAACCTTTTATCTTTAACTAATTTCTGAACTCCTTTTGATTTTTTTTCTGCAGCCTGTTTATAAAGGTCTTTTAAATATGAAACAAAAGAAGAAATTGTTTGAGTCTCTAAAAGTTCAATTGCATGAGAAAGTTTGATTGCCTGAGCACAGGTTGATAATGCTTGAAGATTATTTCTCGATTTTTCACCAGAAGCAAGTTTCTTTTGAAGCTCTAAAAGTTTTTTCTTTGACGGAGTTTCGAAGAGAACCTTCCTATTTTTTAATTCTTTGATTTTATCTTTGTAAATTTCTTTTAGCAAGACTCTTATTTCTTCGAATTCTGGCGGGAGCTCAATTTCAATTTTTTCAAATCTCAGTTCTTGCAAATATGGTTTTACATCAGGACTTTCTCTTGTTCTGATTTCGACAGCTTCTATTCCGAGATTGTTGCAAACTTCTGTAATAGTTTTTCTGTCACTACCCGGAGAAGCTGTTAAACCAAGAACACGAGGATTTTCTGCTTGCTCTTTGTATTTTTGAGCGATAAAATTATATGCGTAATTTTTTAAGCAGCGATGACATTCATCGACAATTAAAAGAGATACATTTTTGAGAGTGTAAAGATTATTTTTTATGTCGTTTGCGATACATTGCGGAGTAGAAAAAATAAATTCAGCTGTTTGCCAGATTTTCTTTCTTTTTTCCGGTGGTGTTTTGCCTGTGAATAATTGCATATCTGCCCAATTCTCAGGGAGATTTTTTTGGAATGATTTAAAATGTTGTTCAATTAAAGGCCTTGTCGGAGCAAGAATTAAAATTTTTTCAAGAGGGAATTTTTTAAATCTTTCAATTGCCAGCATTATTGCAATAAGAGTTTTTCCTGTTCCTGTTGGAAGAACGACGAGACAATTTTTTTCTTTACAGGTTTCAAAAATATTATTTTGATAATCTCGCGGTTTTATTTTTAATTCTTCCATATTTTTATTGACAAATTTATTATTTTTAATTTTATTAATAATTAAAAGCGGTTTATAAACTTTAGATTGCCGGCAATTTTTAACTAAAAAAATCTTTAATTTTTTCAAAAAATCCTTTTTCTGGTTTGAGGTTCTTTTTTTCTGTTTTTGATAATTCAATAAACAATTCTCTTTGTTTTTTTGTTAATTTATCGGGTGTTTTAACCTTAATTTTAATAAATTGATCTCCTTTTCCGTGTCCTCCCATTTTGTAGATTCCTTTTCCTTTTAATCTTAAAATAGTTCCTGACTCTATCCCGGGAGGAATTTTAATTGTTGTCTCTCCGTATAGTGTAGGGACTTTGATTTTATCGCCGAGTGCTGCTTGAGAGAAAGTTATTGGAACAACAACATAAATATCATCTTTTCTTCTTTCAAAAATTTTGTGCGGCTTAATATTCACTACAATAAGTAAATCTCCTGATTCGCCATTTTTAATAGTCTCTCCCTCTCCTTTAATCCTTAAAACCTGATTATTGCTTATTCCTCGAGGAATTTTTATTTTCAACACCCTTTCTTCTTTAACTATGCCAGTTCCGTTACAATATCTGCAATTTTTTTTAGGAATTTTTCCGCTTCCGTTGCATTTATTGCACATTGTGGTTTGGCTGAAAATTCCAAACGGAGTTTTTCTGCTGATGGTTATGTAACCTCCCCCATCGCATTCGTCACATTTTATTAACTCCATATTTTCAGCACCAGTGCCGTTACACTTCGAGCAAATTATATTTTTTTTAAATTTGATTTCTTTTTCACAACCAAAAGCAGCTTCTTCGAAATCGAGGACTAAATTATACTGCAAATCTCTTCCCCGTCTTACTCTATCTGTTTTTCTGAAAAAACTGTCGAATATATCAAAATCATCAAAATCAAAACTACTTCCAAATAATTCTTCAAAAATGCTTGAAAAATCTGCTCCGCGAAAAATATCCTCTTGATTGTATCTCTGATAAAAAGCAGCCTGTCCAAAATTGTCGTATTGTCTTCTTTTTTCGTCGTCACTTAAAACAGCATATGCTTCACTAATCTCTTTAAATTTTTTTTCGTATTCTTTCTTCTTGTCTTCAGGAGCCCTATCTGGATGATATTTTAGAGCTAATTTTTTATAAGCTTTTTTAATCTCCTCTTTTGTGCTGTTTTTGTTTACTCCCAAAACTTCGTAGTAATCTTTTTTTGTCATTGTGCAAGATTAAGTAAGATATTTTTTAAATATTTTTTAGATAAAGAAAAATTTTAATTATTTATCCTCTTTATTGTCTTTTTCTTCGTCAACAACTTCTGCATCAACGACATTATCTTTTTCAGAATCATTATTTTTTTCTTCTGTTTGTTTTTTTGCTTGCTCTTCAGCAACTCTCTGGTACATCTTAATTCCAAATTCTTGTACAACTTTTTCTAATTCTTCTATTTTTTTCTTTATTTTTTCAGTATCATCTTCTTTAATAACCTCTTTTATTTCTTCCAATTCTTTTTCTATTTTGCTTTTCGTATCATTATCTATTTTATCGCCGTATTCTTTCAACATTTTTTCTGTTGAGTAAATTAAACTTTCTGCTTTATTTTTAGTTTCTATTCTTTCTCTTTTCTTTTTGTCCTCTTCTCTGTATTTTTCTGCTTCTTTTCTCATTCTTTCTATTTCTTCCTTATCTAATCCCGAACCTCCTGTGACTGTTATTTTTTGTTCTTTATTTGTTGCTAAATCTCTAGCAGAAACATTGACAATTCCGTTTGCATCAATATCAAAAGTAACTTCTATTTTAGGAACACCTCTCGGTGCAGGCGGTATCCCAACCAGATCAAACTTGCCTAAAGATTTATTATCTGCAGCCATCTCTCTTTCACCTTGCAGAACATGGATTGTTACTGCTGTTTGATTATCAGTAGCGGTAGAGAAAATTTGGCTTCTTCTTGTAGGTATTGTGGTATTTCTTTCAATTATCGGCGTCATTAACCCGCCGAGAGTTTCTATACCGAGAGTTAGAGGAGTAACATCCAATAATAAAACATCCTTCACCTCACCGCTGATAATTCCTCCTTGGATAGCCGCACCTAAAGCAACAGCTTCGTCCGGATGAACAGA
The DNA here is from genome assembly GCA_964398135.1 of Candidatus Woesearchaeota archaeon. Classification (GTDB taxonomy): domain Archaea; phylum Nanobdellota; class Nanobdellia; order Pacearchaeales; family GW2011-AR1; genus CAYNLR01. The sequence goes on along the minus strand of CAYNLR010000008.1, from coordinate 3,767 downwards.
TTTATCTGGCTCTATACCAGTGATTTCTTTAACAATTTGTTGAACTTTTGGAATTCTCGTACTTCCTCCTACTAATATAACTTTATCAATTTTGTCAACTTTAGCATCTTTTATTGCTTGCTTTGTAGGTCCTTTCAATTTTTCAAAAATATCAGCACAGATTTCTTCAAATTTAGCTCTTGTTAATTGTACATTCAAATGTTTTGGACCAGAGCTATCAGCAGCAATATAAGGAAGATTTATTTCTGTTTGGTAGGCAGTGCTTAATTCTTTTTTAGCTTTTTCAGCTGCATCTTTAAGTCTTTGCAAAGCAACAAGGTCTTCTCTTAAATCAATCCCGTGTTCTTTTTTGAATTCTTTAGCTAAATAATTCATTATAGCTTCGTCAATATCATCTCCTCCAAGATGATTGTTTCCTGATGTTGCTTTAACTTCAAACACTCCGTCACCTAATTCTAAAATAGAAACATCAAATGTTCCTCCACCAAAGTCAAAAACAAGGATTGTGTGGTTATTTGTTTTATCTAATCCATAAGCTAAAGATGCAGCTGTCGGTTCATTGATGATTCTTCTTACATTTAAGCCGGCAATAGTTCCCGCATCTTTTGTTGCTTGTCTTTGCGCGTCATTAAAATAAGCAGGGACTGTTATTACAGCATCTTTAACCTCATGTCCCAAATAATCTTCTGCGTCTTTTTTTAATTTTTGAAGAATCATTGCAGAAATTTGTTCAGGAGTATACTCTTTACCATCTATTTTTATTTTTTCCTTTGTACCCATCAATCTCTTTATACTCTTCACTGTGTTTTTCGGATTTGCAATTACTTGTCTTCTCGCTATCTCGCCAACTATTATTTCATCTCCTTTAATATAAACCACACTCGGAGTTGTGTTATTTCCTTCAGAGTTAGGAATAATTTTTGGTTTGCCTCCTTCTAATACACTTACAGCTGAGAATGTCGTTCCTAAGTCAATTCCGATTATTTTTCCCATTTTGTAATTTTATTCAATTGGAATTTGCTTTTTCTTTTCTTTTTTTGTTTTTATCATCTCGACTTTTAAAACTCCATCTTTGTATGAAGCTCTTGTTTTTTCCGGGATTATTTCAGCTGGAAGAGGCATTGCTCTGTAAAACCCTTTATAACTTCTCTCTTCTTTTAAATAATTTCCTTTTTCCATTTTGACTTCTTGTTTTTTCTCTACTTTAACCTCTATTCTGTTCTCTGTTACATTAAGTTGAATATCTTTTTTATCAACACCAGGTATTTCGAAAGTTGCTATAATCTTATCATCAGTTTCTTGAATGTCGGTTAAAGGAGTCCTGAATGTTGGATATGCTGTGCTGTAATCTGGCAATTCTCTTCTCCAAAGATTATTAAAGCTCGCATTAATCTGTCTTTGCAATTTTCTTATTTCTTTAAAAAAATCTTCAATCATTTTTACCTCCTTTCCCTTTTAATTTACTTATTTTTACTTTTGAAGGTCTTATAACTTTATTATTTAAAATATAACCTTTTTGCAGTTCTTCAATAATTATGCCATCTTCTTCTCCTTCTTCTTGAATTAGGGCTTCATGAACTTCTGGATTAAATTTTCCTGTTGCTTCAATTTTTTTTAATCCATGACTTTCTAATAGTGAGTATAATTGTGAATAAATCATTTTGACGCCTTCGTCAGCATTATGTTTTAGTGCTAATTCAAAACTATCTAAAATATCCAATAATCTTGTAATCAATTTTTCATTAGCATTATTATAAATTTCCTGCTTTTCTCTCTCAACCCTTTTTCTGTAATTATCAAATTCTGCTTGTAATCTCTGTAATTGCTCTAAATACTCTTTTTCTTTTGATTTTTTGTCCTTTTCCATTTTAAGTTGTTGATTTAAAGTCAACATCTTGTTGATTTAAAGTCAACAATATGTATATCTTAAATCAACAAGTTTATAAACTTTTCTGTTATATTATTCTTATGGAATATGTAAAAAAAATTGTTATTATAAACTCTGAAAAGCCAAAAAACTCAAATTTGAATGAGGAAATACAATGGTTTTCGAATTGTTTGGGAATGTTTAATAAAAGAGATAAAGAAAAATCGTGTTTTAGAATTTTTGTTAATTTATTAAAAGAAAGAAACCCTCTGTCTTCAGAACAAATTGCCCAACGCTCTCATTTAACACGCGCTACAGTTATTCATCACCTATCCAAACTGATAAATTCCGGCATAGTTGTTGAAAAAAATAAGAAATATGTTTTAAGAGATAATAATTTGGAGAATTTAATAAAAAAAATAGAAAAAGATGTGCTTTTTACTTTTAAAAAATTAAAAGAAGTTTCGAAGGGAATAGACAGGGAACTAAAAAACCAATTAGGTAGGTGAATTTTGTAAATTTTAAGCAAGTTTCAGATTACTAAATTCTTGTTTATAAATTCTTTCAAAGATAAAAAAATTTAAATTGGAAATCTTTATAAATAAGTAAAGCTTGCAAGATGAAGGAAGGAAAGAAATTTTCGCCAGAGCAACAAAGCTTGATAAAAGCTAATGGATTATTTGGATGATTTAAACAAATGGAAAAAATAAAATATATTGTTAAAAAACAAGTCAATAAAACAAAATCAGATATCTATAGTTTTTTGATTAAAAAAATCGTTTTTTCTCCTAAAATAATAAGGAATAAATTTTTAGCAGAATTCGAGAAAAAACTTTATAATGACTTAGTCGAGAATAATGAAGAATTTCCGAGAAAGGTTCAAGAGAGTAAATACGGATTTTTAATTGCTATGCTTTATAGTAGTTTGAGGAATCTCGATAAAAAAAATATTTCTAAAGATGTTGCAAAAAGAGTGATTGATACTCTTATAAAGTATAGCTTTGTACAAAAAGAATTGGGAGAAAAAGCTAAGAAAAATTTCAAAGAAAAATACGGAGTGCTGCCGCCATCATTCATAGTTTTGTCCCCAACACAGAAATGTAATCTGCATTGTGTTGGGTGTTATGCTTCTTCACAAATTAACGCGCCAACGCTTCCTTATGAAATAGTAGATAGAATATGTGATGAAGTTTATAATGAATGGGGGAATCGATTTATGACGATTTCTGGTGGAGAGCCTTTTATGTATAAGAGTGAAGGAAAAACTTTATTTGATATTTGGGAGAAATACAATGAAATGTTTTTTTTGGTTTATACTAACGGAACTTTGATAAATAAAGAAAATGCAGAAAAATTAGCAAAATTAGGAAATGTTACTCCAGCAATTTCTGTTGAAGGTTTTGAAAAAGAAACCGACGAGAGAAGAGGGAAGGGAATTTTTAAGAAAATTTTAGAAGTAACAGAAAATTTGAAACAAGTAGGTGTGCCGTTCGGAGTTTCAATTACAGCGACAACGAAAAATATTGATATGTTGCTTGAAGATAAATTTTATGATTTTGTTTTTCAGGAATTGGGTGCGAGTTATATGTGGATATTTCAATTAATGCCAATTGGACAGGCGAGAAATGCGAAAGAATTAATGATAACTCCTGAACAAAGAGTTAAGCTTTATAGAAAGTGGGAGTATTTGCTAAAAGAAAAGAAATATTGTATTGCGGATTTCTGGAATTCAGGAGTTTTGGCAAACGGATGCATAGCTTACGGTAGAAACGGCGGGTATTTGTATGTTGATTGGAACGGAAACATCACTCCTTGTGTTTTTATTCCTTATTACGAAGATAATATTATAGAGTTGTATAAAAATAATAAAAAATTAGCAGATGCTTTATTCTCAGGATTG
>CAYNLR010000007.1:7208-10719 GCA_964398135.1 Candidatus Woesearchaeota archaeon | reverse complement strand
CAGCCACATTATTCAACAAAGCTTCTTCAGCAATAACCTGTGCTGCGATTGATTTACCACCCCCTGTTGCGCCCGCCACAATTGCGTGAGTTGTTAATCTCTTCGGATCCAAATAAGCTTTAATCTTTTTTTCAGCAATATTTCCTAAATAAAAAAAACCAGGAGCTTTTTTAGGAATGGTTTTCAAATCAAGTTGCATCTTGTACTTCCTTTTATTCTCAATTATTTTTTTGCCAACATAATAACTAACTCCTCCAACACCAAATAATCCTATAACAAAGAACAAAACCCACATCGGAATAAATCCAAAAATAAGAATTTGGAAAAAAGATCTCTTCAATAAAAAAGGAGATTTGCTTTGAAGAACTCTCCCATCATATTTAAAAATTATTTTTAAAACATAATTTCCTTCTTTTAATTCGTCGGGAATTTTAAATTTTTTAATCAGTTGAACAGAATTCGGAAGACTAACGTTTTCAGAACCTAAAAAATAAGAAGAATTTTTATTATCCTCAATATAATACTCTACCGAAGCATTGTTTGCTGCCTCATCTTTTAATTTGTTAATAGTTAACTTAAATTCTATATTTTTCTTTAAAATAAAGGCTTCTTTATCAAAATTAACATTTAATAAAAAAGGTGCACCTGATTCGCTCTTAACAACACTGATATTGACCAAAATCTCTTCATTCAAATCTCCTTTTAAGTAAATTTTCCCGCTATAATTGCCTATTTCATAGCCACTAACAAAAAAACAGATTTTGCTGGAATTTTTTGGATTTATTGTAATTTCTTTTTTCTCAAATTCAAGAATATTGGCGAGATCTTCGTCGTAAGAAAATAAGATGTGCAAATTGTTATTTCCTAAATTTGAAATTTCAATATATTCTTCAAAAATCTCTCCACAACCAACCATTCTTTCAACCTTGCTTCTCGAAATAACATAAGAATTTCTTTTTATCTCGTGTCCGTAAGAAGTCTCTGCTCTCGTTAAAAAAGCAAAAAACATGACTAAGAAGATTAAAACAAAAACCAAACATAATTTTTTACACCTCATTTTAATTATAGCTTTTCAATTTTACCCTTTTTAACATCCTCTTTCTTAATTTTACTTGCGATTTTCTTTTTATTTTTATCTGATTCTTTAATGCTGGCTGAATTTTCAATTTTTTTACTTGGCTTGCCTTTCTTAACTAATGTTTTTTTATCATCATGTAGAGGGGTTTCAGCTTCTTTCTTTTCACTCTCGCCAGCTTCGGACTCAACTTTCTTGCTTGCTTCTTTCTCTGATAATTGGTCTGCCAATTTCTTTATCTCGTTTTTAAGCTCCTCTTTATTTTCTAAAATGCTTCTTGGAGGCGGCTCTTTATAAAGGGTTTTTATTCTGATATAAAGTTCGGCTGCTTCATCAAATCTTCCTTCTGCTATCAACTTCTTTAATTCATTTAGCATAATATAAAGATTCAAGATTCTTTCCTTTTCTTTTTCTCGTCTATATCTTGCTACAAGAATAATGGCAAAAAAAGATAAAAAGAGAATTAAAACAAAAACAAAAGAGGATTTTAAGAATGCTGCAAATCTCAATCTGGTTCCTACTTCAAAAAAATCGCAATCTATCACCATTGTCTTGTCATTTGAAACCCTTGCGTAAAAAAGATACTCTCCTGCCCTCACATTTTTCGGAATGCTCAAATTTCTCTCTAAATCTAAAGAAGAACTAAACAAAAAATTTTCTCTAGAAGAATCATAGATATTGCCGTAAAAATCTTTTAAAGCTATGTAAAGAGTTAGATTTGTATCCGAAATGTCTTTAAGGCTCTTAATCTTAATATTTGCTTTAATCAGGCTTCCTGGCTTAACTCTTTTATATTTCTCAGGAATACTGACATTAACTTCAAACTCTAAATCGAGGTAATTGATGGTGAGCACTACAGGAATTTTAACAACCTCTGAAGAATTTACAACTATCTCTCCAAAATACTGGCCAGGAAAAACATCTTCTGGAATGTTGAAATCTACAATTATCTTCTTTTTCTCTCCTGGAAGAATAGTAAAATTATAATCACTTAAAACCACAAAATCTTCTAAGCCGTTAATAGATAAGTTAAATGAAAGATTGGTGTTTCCGATATTTGTAATTTCCAAAACCCTTGTTGTGGTAGCTCCTTGCTTTAAGAAAACTTTAAAAGAATTTACATTAACACTAAATTTTTTTGTTTTTTTCTTAGTTAAAAAACCAAGAGCACCTCCGTATTCCTCGCCTGCATAACTTGGTCCGCCAGCCCCGCCAGATGGCGGAGTAGGTACGGGCCGGGCAGAAACACTAAAATTCTGAACATCTGTACAATTTAAATTATCAGAAGTATCATAAGCACAGAACATCCATCGCACTACACTTCCAGCAGGAGCACTAATTTGAATTCTGTACTCTGAAACATTTACCAATCCGCTAAATGTACCGCTGTAATTCACCCAACTTCCTTGGTTGATTGAAAAAACATAACTCTTTAATCCGAAATTATCAGTCCATGTAGTTGTAAAATTGACATAACTATTTTGATAAATTGTTGACTTGCTTTTTTGCGGAGAACTCCATTGCGGAGGTTCGTTGTCTACTCCAACATTTAAATAAACTATGTTGCTGCTTGCATTATGTTCGCCATCAGAAGCATAAAAAACAATGCTTCGAATTCCTGTAAAATTAAGATCAGGATAAAATGAAACATTATTTGAAGAGTCTATTTCAACTGTTATATTATCCACATCAGAATAAGAATAATTTAACGAATATCCCTCCGGGTCAAAAAAATAATCATCTAAATCAAACGCATTTATGAGATAAGTTCCGGCAGCCCATGACTGGTTCGGAATTGGTTTTAAAAGATATGGCGGAGAATTTGGAACTTCTATTTCTGAAACTACGCTCCCGCTCTGATTTAAAGAACAAACTGACTGAATGAAAATGATTAAAAAAAATACAATGAAGATTGCTTTTGCTAATACTCCCTTTATCATATAATTAATTCTTCCCTCTAATTTAAATATCTTTATACATTCCATCCCACCATTTATAGAATCGACTCTGCCGCAAAAACCAAAAATTTATAAAGTCTTAATTACTACTTCATAAATGCCTAAAAAAGACCTAAATAAGTCTAAAAAAGAACCTCAAAAACCGAAAGCAGAGACGGTTACAATAAGGGGGACGATAACGAAGGATCAAAGGAAAATTATTCGTAGTTTAATCGGAATAATCGGAAGTAACGAACAAGATGTCGTCGGTAAAATTTTAACTTTATGGCTTTATAACGAAGGCTTTTTAAAAAATCAAAAATTAAATCTGAAAAATAAAAATGAAAAATAATTCCTTCACTAACAGAGCTATCGTAAATTGCAAGGTTTTTTCTTTTAATAAAAATTGGAATATTCTAGCTATTAAAAAAACAACTTTCATGCTTGTAATCCTTATGTTGTTATCTTTTTCTATTTTTTTGGTAGCTGGAAAAAACCT
>CAYNLR010000007.1:5399-7108 GCA_964398135.1 Candidatus Woesearchaeota archaeon | reverse complement strand
AAAGTAATTAATGAAACTTTAAAAATCGAAGAAAAAACCGAGAATCTTACTAAGCTTAATAAAACATTCGCCCAACAAAATCTCACTTCCTCAAACAACCTAACCCAATTAAACTTAACTCAGAAAAAACAAGAATCAAATAATTCTGAAGAAATTAAAACAGAAAATAAAAATGATAAACCAAAAACAAGGAGTTCTGTAATTAAAAAATCTACAATATCTAAGGATGTAAATAAATCCTCGGATAAAAAAAATGAAGTTAATCAAACAAAAGAAAAAATAAAACTTATATGCTATAAAAATTCAGAAAAATCTTTTGAAGGAAAAGTAGATAAAAACATTGATTGCCATCAAATAGAAAAAAAAGAAATTGAAAGCGGTGATAAAAAAAGAGTCATTATCAAAAGTGATAAACACATCGAAGATTCTATAATCATCTACACTGACATCCCGGAAATCCCTAAAAACAAAAAAAGCGCTGTAAAAATATACTGGAAAAATAATAACAACAAAGAAATAACTCAAATCAATTTTTATGATAAAAATAATAACGGCCTATTTGACAGAATTTCATGGGTTGTGCCGCACTTATCAGAACAAATCTTTGAGATAATAATTAATTTTACAACACACACCTTAAGTTCAGAAATTGAAATTAATGTAACAAGCCCTAAACAAGGCGAGGTTGTTAGAAACCCTATTGAATTTAAGATAGATATAAATTACACCAACCTTTCAAACTTAAATTGCCATTTATTTATCGACAGCAAATATCCTGAGACAATCAACTTTAGCGTAGAAAACAAATCAATCATATGGCCTCACGACCTTAAAGACGGGCCGCATAACTGGATAGTTGAATGCATAGATATCAATACATCTAATAAAAAAGCGGTTAATGGAACATTCATAATAAACGAAAGTTATTGCGTCCAATTAAATAATAAAATTTATCTTCTTAATGACACAGAAGAAATAAAAATTAATATAAGCTCGAAAAATAATGCAAATGTCACAATTGAATTAACTAATCCTGACAATACCATTCATAAATTAGTAAGCAATGAACAAATCTCCTCTCCATATATTATAAATAGAAGCTTAATAACAAAGAGAGGGCTTTATAAAGTAAATATAAGCTTCAATAATTTAAAGAAACCGTACTCAATAATAAAAAACTTTTCAGTAGTAGAATTACAATTAACTCTAAACAACAACGAAATCACAACTAATGAAGAAATTAACATAACTCTTGCTATATACTCTCCAATTGAACCAATTTCCTCTGCAACCTTGTATTTTGGAGATGGTGATGAAAAAACATTTAATAATATCGGTTCTACTGACTTTACAAAAACAATTGCCCATTCCTATGAAGAACCCGGAGATTATACCTTAAATTTAACAGCAAATATCGGCGAGAGATGGTTTACAATTAAAAAAAACGGCATCCACGTAAATTCTTCTGAAAATGGTAGGGACGATGAAGATCCTGAAATAGAACTAATCAGCCCTGAAGATAATGCAGTTATTCATACTCAAGAGATATTCTTCTCGTACCGAGCAACAGACAATGTAAAAGTAGCAAATTGTACCTTTGAACTTTACAATAACTCCGGCCCATTTGGAAGCTTAGAATATTCCCAAACAAATACAAACATAAGCAACAACGAAATTATAACAATCCGTCTTTCCCAATTTGAAGAAGC
>CAYNLR010000007.1:0-5299 GCA_964398135.1 Candidatus Woesearchaeota archaeon | reverse complement strand
TCAAATTTGGAAGAATTTTTAATAAAAAAAGAATCTTATGATTTGGAGAAATTAGAGGTTTTGGATGATTTGGGAATTTCAGAAGATTTAACATATTTCCAAAAAAGACTTCCTCAAATAAAAATAGATTTGTCTAATAATCTTAAATATCTCACCAATGAGTCGCTTAGAGAAGAAAGGAAAAAAGAAATACTTGAAGAATTTTTTGAAATAAAAGAAAAAATTCCTTTAGATGTCTCGATTGTGGATAAAAAAGAATTCGTAAAAAACAGCGTACCGGCTAATTTAGAAGGGATTATAAAACAATATCTTGAAGAAAAAAACATATACAAAAGAAATCTAAAATCGCTTATAAACTTAAATCGCGAATTGCAGAAAAATATAAAAGTCAGGACAAAAGTAAGGCAGGTTAAAATAGAATATCCTAATGAAACAAAAGAAATAACTCTTGTGACCAAAAAAATTGAATTAAAAAACAATACAGATGAAACAATTTTAGAATCAATACCAAAAGACATTGATGAAGAAATTGTATTTCTGACTGAAAATGAAGTAATAAAAGAAAATGAACTTTATTCTGTTCTTCCTGAAAATTTAAAAGATGGAAAATTAATTTATTACTTTGAAGGGTTTATTGATCCAGAAGAAATAGAGAAAACAGAGACCATCCTCTTTAAAGACACTTCACAAAAATTTGGAATTACTGGTTTTTCTGTTTATCTTGAAAATCTAAGCCACATAGGAAACAAATACTCAATAGCAGTAATTATTCTCTTTTTAATAATACTCGTGCCAATTCTCGTAAAAAGAATTAAAATAAAAAAATGGAAAAAAGATGAAAATGTCAATAAAATATTTGAATTGAAAAAACAAATTAAAAAATTCTTAGAAAATGGAGAGATTGAAAATGCAAAGGACAAATATAATCAAATAAAAGAAAGTTATTCATTAATACCTGAAAAATGCAAACAATATTTATTTAAAGACCTCAAAAAAATAAAAATTGCGATAGAAAGAAAAGAAATTGCTGAATTGATTGAAGAATACTTCAAAGCAAAAAACCAAAAAAGAATTGACGACGCAACAATAATTTATCAAAAAATAAGACAGAAATATAAAGAACTTCCTGAAAAATATAAAGAGGAAGTTTATAATAAAATTTTCAAGAGAAATTCTTATGAATTGTAATGATGATTTGGTTCGGGGCTGCGGTTATCCTCGGAATTTTAACAGGAGTCATAACAGGTCTCGTCCCTGGAATTCACACAAATCTCGTCGCTGTTTTTATAACTTCTTGCGTTTTTCTTCAAAAAAATTTTTCAGCAGAAACAATAATTATTTTTATAACATCAGCAGCCATCACCCACACCTTTCTTAATTTCATTCCAAGCATTTTTCTCGGAGCTCCTGACGAAGATACAGCCTTAAGTGTCATGCCGGGCCATAGATTTTTGTTGAAAGGCAGAGGACACGAAGCAGTTATGTTAACTCTCCTCGGTTCAATAATGTCAATTGTCCTTCTTATTTTCATTACTCCGATTTTTATTTTAATTATCCCAAAAGTTTATTTTTTTATTAAGAGAATGATGGCATGGTTTTTAATATGGATTTCAATATTTCTAATTGCTAATGAAAAAAACTCAAAATTATGGGCATTTATTATCTTTATCCTTGCTGGATTTCTTGGAATTGCGAGCCTAAACCTACCGGCAAACCAACCATTGCTACCTCTTTTAACAGGATTGTTTGGCTGTTCAACTCTTATTTATTCAATATCAAAAAAGGCATCTCTACCGAGACAAAAAATAGGAAAACTGATTGTTCAGAAAAAAGAGATAATAAAGCCGGCGGTTGCAACAACTATTGTTTCTCCAATATGTTCTTTTTTTCCGGGCCTCGGCTCTTCGCAAGCCGCAATAATCGGTTCGGAGATTCTCGGAAAAATGGACAAGAAACAATTCTTAATTCTAATTGGCAGTATCAACACTTTTATAATGGCTATTTCGTTTCTCACACTTTACTTAATCAACAAGCCGCGCACTGGAGCAGCAAACGCAATTATGCAATTCTCTTACATCTCTCCAAAAATTTTATTTTATATTTTTATTGCAATAATTGTATCAGCTGTTATTTCTTCTCTTCTCACAATTCAAATATCAAAATTTTTTGCTAAAAACATTCATAAAATAAATTACACCAAACTTTCTTTAATTGTTTTGTTTTTCTTAATAATTACAATAATATTAATCTCAAATTTTTTCGGTTTTCTTATCTTAATTGCTTCAACAATCCTCGGCTTAACTTGCATCTATGTAGGAATCCGTCGGGGATTTTTAATGGGTTCTCTTCTAATCCCAACAATTTTATTTTATCTTCCTTTTTGAACCATTTAATTTTAAATAAGAACATTTAAATAATAGAAAAACTAAAAACTAAAATGGCAGAGATAATAACAACCACCACTCCGGAAGTGCCGGGAAGAAAAATTGTAAAGATTCTTGGAATTGTAAAAGGCAACACAATTCGTGCAAGACATGTTGGGCGAGACATCATGGCCGGGTTAAAGCAAATTGTTGGCGGAGAAATAAAATCTTATACAACAATGTTACAGCAAGCAAGAGAGGAAGCATTTAATAGAATGGTAAATGAAGCAGTTGCATTAGGAGCAGATGCAATAATTAACGTAAGATTTACTACATCTGATGTAATGCAGGGTGCGGCTGAAATTTTGGCTTACGGAACAGCTGTAAAATTAGAGTAATTAAAAATCTTGATATTCAAGACGATTTGCTCGCCCACTTACTCACAACTATCAAGCCTAAAACAGAAAGAATAGTTATGATAATTGCTGATAAAAATTGATAATAAATTATTTTTTCACTAACACCCATTTTTATTACCATAGACTGAACGCTTGAAGCAATTGCATCTCTCCAGCTTAAAGCAATCAAAAAACCAAATGCAGAAGAAATCGCAACAACTAGTTGTTTTTTGAATTCTTTTTTAAACGCTGCTCCTTCTCTTTTTGCTCTCTCATACAAAATTCTTCTCAATTTTCTCTTAACTTCCTTCTCAACTATCCTTTCTTGTCTTTTATTCATCTCTGCCTCGCTTAACTTAGCATAAATTCAAAAAAGTTAAAGCTATAATTAATCTAAAAAAGAACTTTATAAAACTACTTACAACTAAAACCATTGCTTTAATTCTGTCTGTTTGTCTGCTTCTTTTCCAAAAATGCTTTCAATATAATCTTTCGCAAGTTCAAGTCCTTGTTTTGTATATTCTGGAATCTCAAAAGTTTTTGCTAAGTGAAGTGCTGGCTCTAAATATTTTTTAATTCCTCCTTCTGAAATTGTAAAAATAATTTTTCCTCCGCATTTTGGACAAACACCGCTCATTGGCACTCTCCTAAATTTCTTATTGCACATAACACATCTGAACTCTTGGCGCGAAAATTTTCTGAGATTTCCTCTAATATCTCTGATAAAATGCCTATCAATAATCAATCTTGCCACATCACTCGTCTCAACCCCTCTTAACTTCTTAACCAAATCCATTTGTGCCTCGACTTTGTCTTGCATCGTCGGCAAAATTTTATAAGAAGAATTAATCACGCCTTTATTGAAATCTGAACAAGCATGGGTAAAACCTATATTGCAAAAAGGATTTTTATTATTATTAAGACGCTCTTTTACTGTCTCAATCTTAACCTCAGAAGAGTGTTTTCCTAATTCTGCTTTTTCATATAAATCCAGAGGATAAGAATCGCAAACTTCAAAATCTAAAATTTGATCATCAACTTCTCCTGCTCTTATCCTTGCATTCAAAACCAACGGAGCGTCTTGGCTTCCACCGCGATGAGCAGGCAAAAATTTTCTTGAAAAATTGAGCAGAACATCGAGCAACAACATAACAGCTGCTTCATCTCCGTCACAGTCTCTTCTCATTGCTGCATGAATATATGGGCTTGCCATCAAACCTTGAACTTTTGTAAACCCTATTATCCTTCCAATAACACCCGCACAATTATGCGGAGCCATGCAAACAACTAACTGCCCAATCAAATCTTCTTTAGATTTTAAATTATAGTATGGCGGTAGTTTGTAAAATTTTTCTAAGAGTTCGTCGATAAATTTAGTAATATTAAAAAAAACCTCGTCTGCTTTTTCGTCTTTTGTTTCAGGGCATGCTGGTAAAATTATGTCGTGAGGCATTAACTCGACAATTTGGTCATCATTTTCTAAAGGCATTCCGTTCACGTCAACCTCATAACCCAATTCTTTAAGTTTCTTGACACTTGTCCCAATTTCTTTTGGCTTGAAATGAGTAATGGGAATTTCTGTTGCATCGTAACGAATTGTTCCGTCTTTATTAACACAAAGATTATATTTAGCTCGCAAAATTCCTTTTGCAAGATTCTCAAAATCGTGCTCTTCACTGCTCGTCCCTCTCACTCCTTTAACCAATTCAGGAACTTCATGTTCATCAATTCCAAGAAATTCAATTACTTTAGAAAAATAATATTTGGCGTCAATTTTTCTTTTAGAATAACTTTTTTCACTTCCAAAATTTTTTAAGCGCCTTATCTTTGTTCTCGCTCCACAATTTTCACAAATTTTATAAATTGTTTCCCTCTGGCAGTTTTCACAATAATAATTCGGAAACTCTGCATTAATAAATCCGACTTCAACTGCCTGATTAACACTCCTGAATCTTCCACCTTCTTCTCCGATTGGAAACAAAACATTCGGACTTCCTGTCAATTTTCTAAGCTTCGCTTTCTCAGGCCTCCCCATCCTCGCCCCAATAAAAGTTCCGGCCTTATCTTTAATTTTAAATTTAGAAATATTGTTCACAATTTCAAGCACGTCTTTTTTATTTTTATTTTCGTTTACAATTTTTTCAACACACTCTTTAAAATTACAATCAATATCCATTCCAAGGTTAAGTAAAAAAGCTCTTCCGTTTTCCAAAACTACATTATCGAAAACAACAGAATGTTCAACACCCAATAGTTCAAGTGCTCTTTTTGCTTTTTCAAATTTGGCTCTTACAGATTTTCCATAAGGTAAGATTAATTTTCCTGTCCATGAAGCGTTTTGAATCCAATCAAGAAGCCAAAAGAAATCCTCTACACTTATCTGACTCCAATAGTAAATATACTTAGGGTGTAGTGGCACTGAATATTTTTCCGATAACATGATTGCTTGTTCTAAAGAAACATCAAATTCATCAATCTCAATTTTATCTCCGCTAATCTCTAATTTTTTCTCTAACTCGAGCTTCCACCACTCCTCCA
>CAYNLR010000006.1:0-12462 GCA_964398135.1 Candidatus Woesearchaeota archaeon | reverse complement strand
CTCAACGCTTCGCTCATTAAATCAAAACCTCCACCAGATGTTCCGACCATCACTTTTGCTCCTGCAAAACTTGCTCCTAAAGCCATATTAGCAACTGCAATCTCGTTTTCTGGCTGAAATACCATTAAATTGTTTTCGAGTTGTTTTGCTGCCAATTCATGCATAACATTTGTTGCAGGAGTCATCGGATAAGCAAGGTATAAATCTATATTAGAATTAATTGCTCCATTTGCAATTGCTTCGCTTCCGGACATTACAGAAATTTTATTATTCAATTTCTTTAATTCAAATTTTTTCTCTGCACTTTCAAATCCTTTTTCTGCAGCCTCATTTGCTTCTTTATCGTTGAATTGATTTTCAATTTCTTCAATTAAAATTTTTTTACTAATTCCTAAAGTTTTTATTAAAGCTCCTGAAAATGCAACATTGAGATTCTTGCCGAAGTTTTCAAATTCTTTACTTTTAATGATAATTCCATTTTCTTTTAACTTATTTTTGTGAATTTCAATTGTGTTATCGTCTAATGCAACAATTATATCTAATTTTGATTCAACGCTTCCGATTCTATTATCACTTACAGAAAGAATATTAAAATTATGTCCGCCGCGAATTAATGATTGGTAGTCTCTATAATTAAAAGTAAAATATCCGTAACGCGCTAGTATATTAGAAACAATTTGAGAAATTTTATTTATCCCCTGCCCCGCTTTCCCTCCGATAAGAATATTTAATCTCATTTTTTTTCAAATTTGGTAATTTATTTAAATGTATCGTTATTTTAATTTTTATGGTTAGCGATAATTTTTGGAAAAAATACGAGAGAGATATTATAATTCACGGCGACAAGATGAATGTTGTCGAGAGTTGTGTTGATAGGCACGCTGAAAAAACTCCGGATAAGATTGCTTTTGTTTTCCAAAACTCAAAAACTATTAAATATACTTATAAACAACTTCAGGAGAGTGTTAATAGATTTGCGAATTTTCTTAAAACTAAAAAAATAAGGAAAAATTCAAGAATATTTTTGTTCTTACCGAAAATTCCTGAGATGTATATCTGCTTTCTTGGAGCAATTAAGCACGGCAGCGTTGCTTGTCCTTTATTTGAGGCGTTTCAGACAGAGGGTTTAGAATTAAGATTAAAGAGAGGCGATGCCAATGTTTTAGTTACAAATAAAGAGCTAAAAAAGAGAATAAAATCAAAATTTCGAAATTTGAAGATAATTACAATCGATTCTAAAGAATATAGGAATCAAATAAAAAAGCAATCAACAGAGTTTAAGGCGGTTTTGAAAAATAAGAAAGATACAGCACTAATGATGTTTACCTCTTCAACAGCAGGAACTCCTGTTGCAGGAGTGCAAATTCCGCATTATGCTCTTGTTCAACAACACTTCACAGCAAAACTTGTTTTAGATTTAAAACCAGAAGATAATTATTGGTGTACAGCTCATCCTGGATGGGTTACTGGAGCAGTTTACGGAATCCTTGCTCCATTAAGTATTGGATGCACAAATTATATTTTAGAATCCCATTTCAAAGCAAAAAAATGGATATCATTTTTAGAGAAAAATAAAATTTCTGTTCTTTATACTGCCCCGACGGTTTTGAGATTAATGAAAACAAAAATTAAAAAATCAAATTTAAAATACCTAAGAAATTTATGCAGCGTCGGAGAGGCTTTGACAAAAGCAACATACGATTTCTATAAAAAACTCGGAGTTGAGATAAACGATACATATTGGCAGACAGAAACCGGAGCAATTGTAATTGCAAACTGGAAGGGTTTGAAAAAAAGAAAATACTCCATGGGAAAAGCAATTCCGGGAATGAAAATAAGAATAAAAAATAAAATGATTGAATTAAAAGCTCCGTGGCCGTCGATGATGACAGGAATTTACAAACATCCAAAAATGTATAAATCTTATTTTGACGACGGCTGGTTTAAAACAAACGATTCAGCAAGAAAAGATAAACAAGGATATTTCTTTTTTATAGGCCGTCATGACGATATAATCAAAACCCGAGGCGAAAGAGTTTCCCCAATAGAGATTGAATCTATTTTAATGAAACATAAAAGCGTTTATGAGGCAGCAGTAATTGGAGTTCCGCACAAAATTTTTGGAAGTATCTTGAAGGCATTTGTAGTTTTGAATGAGGGAGAGAAGCCGAGTCAAAAATTAAAAAAAGAATTAAGTGAATTTGTGAAAAAGAATTATGCCGGCCACTCTTATCCTAAGGAAATTGAATTTATAAAAGAAATGCCTAAAACGAATTCTGGAAAAATTATCAGGATGGAATTGAGAAAATTAGCCAATTTACAACAAAATTAAATTAATGCTTTTTCTTATTTGGAAATATTTATATAGTGTTTTTTATTATTAAGTAAATGAAAAAGAGGGAAAAAGAAAGGGATTATTTAACTTGGAGTTTGGTAGTGATAGTTTTAATTATTGCAGCATTTGTGATTTACGGAAATTTATTTTACTTTAAAGATTGTAAAAACCAAGCTTGTTTTACCGATTATTTGACAAAGTGTCATCAAGCAAAATTTATCCGCCCAGGAGAGATGGTTTTTGAATATAAAATTCTGGGAAGAAAAAATGACAAGTGTATTGTGCAGGTTAAGCTTTTGAGAGGCGATTTGAGTAATAAAGATTCAGAGAAATTAGAAGGAAAAGAAATGAAATGCGAGGTTCCTTTAGGTGCTGCTATCCTGCCTGAATCAAATATCGATAACTGCCATGGCTATTTAAAAGAAGGGTTGCAAGATTTAATAATTGCAAAACTACATAAATACATTGTTCAAAATATAGGAGAGATTAATGTAAATTTGAAAGGCTAATTTTTTATGGCAAAAATAAAATTCGGGCCTACGGGTTTAGGGGGTGGTAAAGAGGCTATCAAAAATTTAGAGTTTTTTAATAAAATAGGTTTACAAGCATGCGAGGTTGCTTTTACTTACGGAGTTTATTTGAAGAAAAACGATGCAATAAAAATCGGGAAGTTCGCTAAAAAAGTTGGGATTGAGTTGAGCATACACGCACCTTATTGGATAAATCTAAATTCAAAAGATAAAGAAAAAGTGAGGGCAAGTGAAAAGAGAATTTTGAAAAGTTGTGAGATTGGAAATTTTCTCGGAGCTAAAAAAATTGTGTTTCATTGCGGATTTTATTCTGGGATGGATAAGGATTTAGTTTATGAAAATATAAAAAGAAGAATTGTAGAGTTAATGAAAATTATAAAAGAAAATAAGTGGAATGTAGAGTTATGTCCAGAAACAATGGGAAAGAAAAATGTTTTTGGGAGTATTGAGGAGATTTCAAGATTAGTAAAAGAAACAAAATGCGGATTTTGTATTGATTTTGCCCATGTGCTTGCAAGATACAATGATTATAAATTCGATTTAATAAAAAAATCCTTTCCACAAAAAAATTGGCATTGTCATTTTTCAGGAATTGTGTATGGAGAGAAAGGAGAAAAATATCACAAAAAGACGCCAATTGAAGAATGGAAAAAAGTTTTGAGCTTTTTGAAAAAATTAAATAAAAATATAGTGATTATCAATGAAAGTCCTGATTGTGTTGAGGATAGTTTAATCGGGCGGAGTATTTTTAAAACAATTAAGTAACTATAAATTTATAGCAAGGACCTGAGTTTTTATTTCCGTTATCAAATTCGATATCATACTTAAAATTCCTGTCATCTAAAAATTTTTTTAGAGTATCATAAGACAAATTGTAAAAATGAAAAATCCTTTGCCTTTCTATTTTATATTTGCGACATTGGTGTTGGAAAATTTTGCCGGGATATTCACTCAGCATTAAGTCTTCTAAGTCTTTTCTTGTTGTTGATAAGATTACTCGAGGCTTTTCATTGTTTGATATTTCCATTTTTACCCCTTTCTAATTTTTCTTCGATCATTCTTTTTCTTAACTCATCAATTCTTTCTAAAATCTCTTTTGCTTCTTCTGGTTCTTTTTTTACAGTGTTTAGAATAAAAAGCATTTTTCTGATGATATCATCATAAGTTTCTCTTGGATGCTCTTTGAGTTTCTCAAGTCTGCGTTTTGTTTCTTTTCGTAGTTTGATTGTTGTGATTTGATTACTCATTTTCAGTTACTATTGGTATACGCAAGTATACTTTTTAAATCTTTTGTCATTTTAAAATTACTACAAGAGTAAAGTTTATAAAGCTTTACCATTTATTAAAAATAACTAAATTGAATATAAATCCAAATGAACGCAAAAATATTGTTAGTTCCTTTCTTGGCAGTGCTGGCTATTTTAGTAGCCGGAGTTGCATCTGCAAGTAACTTAGCAAGTATTGACAGTGTTACCTTTAATGATGTTGAGCTTGAAGCATACGGTGCTGTGAACATCGCTGGTTTTGCAGGAGAAGTTGTCCCAGTGCGAGTAACATTTACTGCACAAGAAACAAGCGAGGATGTGAAGGTTAAAGTAGAGGTTTACGGCGGACGAGAAGAAATTGTAGAGACAACAGGAAGATTTAATGTAATTGAAGGCAATACTTACACAAAATTGTTATCTCTTAGATTGCCTTCAGAATTGAAAGATACAACAAAGAATCTTACTATGTATGTAAGAGTTTATGACGCTAATCATGAATACACTGATGCAGAAAAAGAGTATGTCATTAAAATGCAGAGAGAGTCTTACAACTTTGATATATTGTCTGTGGATTATCAAACACCAATCCCAGCAGGAGAGGTTATGCCTGTTTCAATTGTTGTCAAAAATAGAGGAATGCAGAAATTGGAAGATTGTTATGTAAAAGTGTCAATTGATGCACTCGGAATCTCAACACAAGGCTATTTAGGAGATTTAAGTGCTGTAGACGAGTGCGACGAGTGTGACAAGGAAGACGCTGTGCAAAAAACTCTTTATTTAGAAATACCAAGCAATGCAGCAGAAGGTACTTATAACATGGATGTTGAGGTATACAACAAAGACGCAATGACAAAAATTAGCAAAGAAGTTGAGGTTAAAACTTCTGTTTCAACAACAATTTTAGCTACAGTGAAAAGTCAGGATATAAAAGCAGGGGAGACAAAAACATATGATTTAATAATCGTTAATTCTGGTGATAAAATTAAGGTTTACAACATTCGCGCTATATATGGTTCTGCTCTTGATGTTTCAGTGCCTTCAGTGGTTACTGTTGGCCCTGAATCAAGCAAGACAGTTCCAATAACTGTAAAAGCTTTACCTAAAGCGAATGTTGGAACCTACACATTCTCAGTAGACGTGAACGGACAGCAAATTGTTTTTGGAGCAAATGTCACTGGGTCAAAGATTTCCAGCTCTGTTGTGGCATTGACAGTGGTTTTAGCAATTATCTTCATTGTTTTGCTAGTAATTTTAATTGTCTTGCTAACAAGAAAGGAAAAACCGGTAGAAGAAGCTGAAACAAGCTACTACTAATTTTATTTTTTTGGGATTTTCTTAATCCCTTTCTTTTTTTATTTATCTTAGCTATACTTTTAATGAAATTATCTTACTGATATTATCTTGCATGCTTACACCGTAGAGGGTTGTTGCCTCAGAAATAAGAGCGTCATTATGAGTTATAATTAAATACTGGCCAGAAGTCATATATTTTTTAATTAAAGCAGCAAGTAATTCTGAATTATGTTTATCTAATGCAACATCAATTTCATCAAAAAGATAAAAACAATACGGTTTGTATTCCTGAATCGCAAAAATCAAGCTCAATGCAACAAGAGTTTTTTCTCCGCCCGACAAGCTCGTAACATCAAAATATTTCCCTCTGCCGACTTTGACAATAATATTAAGCCCGCCGTCAAACGGATCTTGCTTATTTTCCAAATCCAAAAATACCTCTCCTTTCTTTGATAATTGGGAAAAATTCCGAGAGAAATATCCGTTGATAGCATTGAGAGCTTCCATAAAAACTTTTTTCTTTTTTTTGTCAATTTCATTAATTGTCTTTAAAATTTTCTCCTTTTCTTTTTCAATCACCGCAACTTTTTCTTTTATCAACTCACATTGCTCTTTAACTTTTTCATAAACATCAATAGCTCTAAAATTAGGATTGCTGAACTGAGAAATCTTTAACTGGCATTTATTTAATTTTTCTTTAACTTTTTCAATGGGCAAGGAAATTAATTGTGTATTTTCAAACTCTTTGAATTCAGATTGAAGGGTTTCTAACTGCGCCTTTAATTGAGCTTTCTCTATGTTAAAAGAATTTATTTTGTCCTCGTGATTTCTAATTTGATGTTGTAATCCTATTATTGAGGTTTCAATTGCTTTCTGTTTGTCCTGAATCTCATTTTTCTCGTCGAACAATTTTTTGGATTTCTCGTAGAGTTCTTGCTCTTGCTTCTCTTTCTCCTCAATAATCTTCGTCTTTCTCGCTAATTCTTCATTTATTTTTTCCAATTCCTGATTACTTTCTTCATCATCCTGTTTTATAGCTCGCAACTCTCCTTTCAATCTCGTTAATTCTTTTTGCTTTATGATTAACTCAGTGTCAACATCAATATCCTTAAAAGATAACTCTTGCATTCTTAATCTCGCTTCTTCATACTCCTCATCAATATTTTTTAATTTCTCAAAACTTTTTTTGAGATCAGCAATTTTTTTATCTAATTCCTCGATTTCTGATTCAAGCTGCTTTTGAACAGAATAAATTTGCTTAATTTTTTGCTTTTTCTCTTCGGCATTTTTAATTTTAAGCAAGTCGATATTTATGTCATTTATTTTTTCCTCCAATTTTTCAAGATTGTTTTTCAAGTCTCCAATCTTTTCTTTGAGTTCTTGCTCAACTCCTTTATTTTTATTCAACCTGTTTTCCAAAATTTTAATTTTCTCGTCTGCTTGCTTTAAAACATAGTTTCTGTGTTCTTCGGTTATCTTATTTCTGCATAACGGACAAATGTCTGATTGAGGAATTTCTTTTTTTAATTTTTCCTCCTCTAAAATTGATTGATTAATAATGGCATTCTGTTTTTCAACTTCAATTTTTTTCTTTTCAGCAATCTCGATTTCAGATTTAATTTTGTCTATCTCTTTGAGTATTTGATTTTTTAGCGATAAAGATTTTTCAAGAGATTTTTCAAATTTTATTTCATTGTATAAATCTAAAACAGATTTTTCAATTAATGCTATCTCTTTTTTCGTTTCAATTAAAGAATTTTGTTTTTCGGATTTTTGATTTTCTAAAGTTGCGATTTCTGATTTAATTGAATAAAACTTTTTTCTTTTCTTTTCTAATGTATCGAGAGTTCTTTGAATTTCTTCTTGCTTATCTTGTTGTTTCTTAATTTCAGGACTTTTATCTTTTATCTCTTTAATTTCATCTTCCAATTCCTCAATTTTTTTAGAAAGATTTTCGCGTTTATTTAGGTTCTCTTGCAACCTATTCTCAAAATTTTCTTTTCTAACTTCAAGGCCTGCAACAACAGCTTTTAAGTCAGCAATCTCTTTGTGAATCTTAACTTGTTCATCGCCAGTTGAGGATTGTATTAGGCGATTTATTTTGTTTATTTTTTCCTCAAGTTCAGCAATTTCCGAATTTTTTTCGTCGATTTTCGCCTTAATTTTTTCAATTTCCTTATTTTGTGCTTCAATTAATCCATTTAGCTCATTAATTTTTTTTTGTTTCTCTTTTATATTTTTGTCAATAATCGTGGCTTTGCATCTCCTAATCGTTTCTTCAAGTTTTTGGTAATTTAATGCTTCTTGCCTCTCTTTTTCCAGATTTTTTAGATAAGAATTTTTTTCTTTCAAAACAAGAGTGACTTGTCTTAATTTTTCGTCTGTTTTTTCCATTTCTCTTAATGATTTTTGTTTCCTTGTTTCATAAATAGAAATTCCTGCTACCTCTTCAATTATTTTTCTTCTTTCTTCTGCATTTTTTTTAATGAACAACCCTATTTCTCCTTGGAGAATGATATTAAACCCGTTTGGGTCAATTCCTCCTTGTGCAAGTAATTCAAGTAATTCTTGTCGTGTTTTTACTTGATTGTTTATTTTATAGATTGATTGGCCATTCCTTTTGAGTATTCGTTTAATTGAGATTTCTGGACTATCAATAGTAAAAGTTTTGTCAGAATTATCGAGAATTATCTCGACGAAAGCTTCTTGAGCCGGTTTATATTTCTTGCTGCCTGAAAACAAAAGATTTGCGGCTTTTGCTGCTCTAATTGATTTTGTAGACAATCTGCCTAAAACAAAACATATCGCATCGCTAATATTTGATTTCCCTGAACCATTTGGTCCTACGATTACATTCATTGAATTTTCAAGAGGAATTTCTGTTCTTTTCGCAAACGACTTAAATCCTTGCATCACAATCTTTTTTATATAAGTCATGAAAGTTTATAGAAGAAGATATTTTTAAAGATTTATTCAGCTAATCATAAAATTTAGAAATCTTCTAACTTTTTCTGCTCTTTTTGTTTTTTATGATTTTGCCATGTCTGCCATGTTTCTCGGAAAATCCCGTCTTTTTTATGTTCTTTGCTATATTGTCTTAAAAATTCTTGAGTTTTTGGATCGTGAGAATAACCCGAGCCAAAATCTTTTCCAATTTTCTTTTTTAGTTTTGCTACCTCTCTTTCCCGAGCACATTTTGCGAGAATTGAAGCAGCCGAAACCGCAATATGATTTTTATCAGCTTTATGTTCGCACACAACAAATATGTTATCTTGTTTAGTAATTTTCCTTAATACATATTTTTTCCACAATTCTTTATTAGGAGATGGGCAATCAATTACTACTTTTAATGGTTCTTCTATTTTTTTTGAAAGCTGATTTATAATTTCTGCTGCTTTTTCCGCCTCCACTCTATTTAGATTAACTCCTGATTTAATTTTTGAATCAATTTCATAAGGATGTATAAGCAAAACATGATATGCAATAGCTTTTTCTTTTATTTTTTTTGCAAGTAATTCGCGTTTTTTAGAGAGAAGTAATTTTGAATCTTTAACTCCCAATTTCTTAGATTCTATTTCTATTTTTTCATCAATGAGGCATCCGGCAATTGCCATTGGCCCTATTAAAGGACCCCTTCCTGCTTCATCTATTCCGAGGATTAATCCCATGAAATTTAAAGAAAAGAAAACTTTATAAGTATTTTTAGATGTTTAATTTTATAGCAGGATGGAGCAGTCTGGTCAGCTCGCGAGGCCCATAATATTGCCTTCGAAAGAAAAATTTGATAAAATGATAATCTTAAAAATGGGGCACCTCGAGGTCGGTGGTTCGAATCCACCTCCTGCTATAAATTGTTTCTAAATTGCTCTGCTTAAGGTATAAATCGGGAGGCTAAACTTTTAGGAAATCCAACAACTCTTCTTTTAATAACAAAGGATATTAGCTGGTTTGAATATAACGAATATCTTTATAAGTGGAGAATATTTTAAATTGTCATAAAATGACAGGTGCTGGAGAAGGTAAAATTAAATTGGGAAAAGCAGATGTTTATGTTCATCTTAAAGGAAAGTCGAGAGCAAGTGTTACGCATATTGATATTGAATTGGATAAATTGAATGAAATTTTGAAACCAGGAGAGAGCTCTTATGTTGGGGCGAAGGAAGGAGGGGTTTTTATTGGATTAAAAAAAGAAATGATAAAAAGAGCTGAGAAGCTTGTGAGAACTAAAAAATTTTGAAATTTGTGCAAAGACAATATTTATAAGTTAATTAGTTATTGAAATTAGGAGGTGGGGGTGCCGGAGTCGGGTCAAACGGGCAGGACTTAAGATTGTTTTTGTAAGAAATCCTGTGGCTTAGTGCCTGCGAGGGTTCGAATCCCTCCCCCCACATTACTTTTTTACATTCTCAAAACCGAGAAGAAAATCACAATCATTCAACTTTTTCGCAAACAACTCTGTCAATCCTTTTTGTCAATTCTTCAAAGTTAATATCTGGCAAGTATTTTATTTGTTCTTCTACAATAGAAGCAAGGTTTTCTGTTAGGTTTTCTTTTTTTGCTTTCTTTAATAATTTCTTTATAGTAGATTCAAGATTCTCTCTTGAAACATATACTTTTAACTCATTTTTTCGTTTTTGATGGTATAAAGCAATTGCTTCTGACAGATATGAAAAAATACCAAATCTTACAGCTACATCATTTTTACCTTCTCGTTGAAAAAACAATCTCATTTTATCATAAATAATTTTATGGTTCATAAAGATTAATCCCTCGTCTTTTATTTGATTAGGATACCCTTTTGTCAGTAAAGTGTAAAATTCTTGCAGCGCTTCATTGCTCCTCCCTGCTTCCTGAAGATATAAAGGCAATCTCAAAAAAGTAGCTACAGGATAAATTATTGCTTCCTTACTAATTCCTTTATATGCTTCTCTTAATAATTTAATGGCCCCTTCTAAATCTCCAGCTTTCTTTTTTGCTGTTGCTTCTTTCAGCAATGTGTTTGGGTCTTTTCTAAATAAGCTCATATCTCTTAATTCAAAATTTTTAATTCTCTCTTAACACTTTATTTAAATACTTAAATTTTTTTATACTTACTAAACATTAATAAATCCTTTTTTTCTATTTGTAAATATGAAAAAACTCATTGCAAAAATTTTGGCAAGAGAAGTAAAACTTCCGTTGAGTCAAATTGAAAGTTTAATCGAGATTCCACCTCAGGAGGAATTGGGAGATTATGCATTTCCTTGTTTCTCCCTCGCCAAAATTGAAAAGAAAAGTCCGCTGCTAATTGCTGAAGAATTAAAAGAAAAATTAAAATTACCGAAAGAAATTTCAAATACCGAAGCGAAAGCAGGTTATTTGAATTTTTTTATTGATAAAAAAATTTTGGCAGAGAATGTTTTGAAAAAAGCAAATAAAAAAGATTTTGGATTTAATAATTCTGGGAAAGGAAAGAGAATTGTGATTGACATGTCCTCGCCGAATATTGCAAAGCCATTCGGAATTGGCCATCTCCGTTCAACAATTATCGGTAATTCTATTGCAAAGATTTGCAAAGCAAACGGATACGATGTAGTTAAGATAAATTATCTCGGAGACTGGGGAACACAATTCGGCAAACTAATTTTTGGTTTTAAGAAATGGGGAGATGAAAAAAAGTTGAAAAAAAATCCGATTAAATACCTGCTTGAAATATATGTTAAAGCAAATCAAGAAAATTATGAGGAAGAAGGAAGAAGGTGGTTTAAGAAATTGGAAGAAGGGGATAAAGAAGCTATAAATTTATGGAAAAAATTCAAAAAAATTTCGCTGGAAGAATTCAATAAAATTTACAAGATACTTGGAGTTAATTTTGATGTTGTGTCAAGTGAGAGCGAGTATAATGATAAGGTTAATGATGTGATTGAAGAATTAAAAAGCAAAGGACTTTTGAAAAAAAGTGAAGGGGCAGAGATTGTCGATTTGAAAAAATACGGTTTAGGAGTTGCTTTAATAAGAAAATCAGATAGCACAAGCCTATACATAACAAGAGATTTGGCAGCAGCAATTGACAGGTACAAAAAGTATAAATTTGAAAAAATGATTTATGAGGTAGGACAAGAACAAACCCTTCATTTTAAACAAGTTTTTAAAATTCTTGAGCTTCTTGGATACGAGTGGAGTAAAAAATGCGTCCATCTTCCTCACGGCCTTTATCTCGATAAAGACGGAAAAAAATTCAAAACACGGAAAGGAAAAACAATTTTTATGCAGGATATTTTAGACGAGACAATTGAAATTGCTAAAAAGAATCTTCTTGAAAGAGAAAAATTAAGTAAAAAAGAATTAGAGCAAAGAGCTTTGAAAATCGCAGTTGCCGCAATCCTTTATAATGATTTGAAAAATTCTTTAGAAAATAACATTGTTTTTGATATTAATAGGTTCTTAGAATTCGAAGGGAACACAGGCCCTTATTTGTTATATAGTTATGCTCGAGCATCATCAATAATCAGAAAAATTAAAAAGAAAAAACCGTTAAAAATTTTGGATTTAAAAAAACAAGAAATTGCATTGCTGAAAAAAATTAATAATTTTGGCGAGGTTGTAGAGACAGCTTACAAAAATCTTGCTCCAAATGTGATCGCGAATTATTGTTATGAGTTAGCTAAATTATTCAACGAGTTTTATCATGAATGCCCTGTTATGGGAAGCGTAGAGGAAGGTTTTAGAGTGAGATTGGTTGAGGCATTTAGAATCACTTTAAAAAAAGCATTGGATTTATTAGGGATTGATGTTTTAGAAAGAATGTAATAAATGCTCTTCTTTTTAGTTTAACCCGTCACCAAATAGAAAAATCAAAATTTCATTAACAGAGCTTGTATTCTGTTCCTGACTTATTAATTTTAAAAGAATTTATTCAAAAATTAAATTTTCTTAAAGCTTTTCCAAGCTAATTCAAATAGTTGTTCAAGAGCCTGAGCGAAAAATTCTGTGTTTATCCAAACTCCAACATCATAATTTGGATGAACTGTTTCGTCATCAAGAAGCATAAACATTACTT
>CAYNLR010000005.1:11038-13769 GCA_964398135.1 Candidatus Woesearchaeota archaeon | reverse complement strand
CTGTAATTATCATAAGCTGAACAAATCATCAAATTTATAAAATTTTCAAGCCTTCTCTAAAGCGTTAAATCTCGTCAATAAAAGAGGCTTTTTATAATTTTAGCCGCTGCAATAATTTTACAAAACAATTATGCCTGCATCAAAAACTAACCAACACATTTTTATAACAATTATTCTTCTTAAAATTATGAAAGTTCTCAACTTAGAGCCAGGAGATAAAGTAATTCTGAAGACAAAAACAAAATTATGGAAAGGGATTATTTTAGAGAGTTATGACCCAGAGATTGTTCTCTTAAAGTTAGAATCCGGGTATAATATCGGAATAAGAGAAGAAGAAATTTTGAATGTTGAAGTTTTGGAAAAAGCAAAAAAGCCGGAGAGGAAAAAAATAAAATTAACAATAAATAAAAATCTTCCGAACATTGCAATGATAATCACCGGTGGCACAATTTCTTCTCGATTAGACCCAAAAACAGGCGGCGTAATTTCAACAGATGCTGAAGAAATTTTGAATATCTCTCCAGAAATAAAAAAAATCTGCAATATTGTTGAGATTGAAAAACCTTTTATGAAAATGTCTGAAAATATGTGCCCGAAAGATTGGAAAATACTCGCGCAAACAGCAGAGAGGTTATTAAATAGAGACGACATTCATGGGATAATAATAACCCACGGAACAGACACACTTCATTATACATCTGCTGCTCTATCATTTTTTTTGCAAAACCTGAATAAACCTGTTGCTTTAACTTATTCTCAGCGGAGTATTGACAGAGGATCAACAGACGCTCATCTTAATTTAATTTGCGCTGCAAAATACGCAATTTCAGATATAGCTGAAGTTGCGATTGTTGGTCATAAAGACGAAAATGATGAGATTTGTTTAGCAATGCCCGGAACCAGAACGAGAAAAATGCACACATCAAAAAGAGATGCATTTAAAATTATTAACTCAGAACCTATTGCAGAAATATCTGAAACAGAATTTAAAATTTTGAAAAGCTTTAATGCTCGCTCAAAAAACAAAGTTAAACTCGACGCAAAATATTTAGACAGAGTTGCATTAATCAAAATATTCCCAGGACAATCGCCGGATATTTTAGAATTTTATGCCAACAAAAATTATAAAGGATTAATTTTAGAATTAACAGGACTCGGCCACACTCCGTCAAGAGAGGCTAAAAATAACTGGCACCCAACAATAAAAAAATTAATAAAAAAAGGAATCACAATTTGCGGTGTTCCTCAAACACTTTATGGCAGGCTGAATCCAAATGTTTATTCTTCAGGAAGGGAGTTGCAGAAAACAGGTTTAATTTTTTTAGCAGACATGTTGCCAGAAACAGCGCTTGTGAAACTTGGTTGGGTTCTCGGACATAAAAACTGGGCAAAAGATAAAAACAAAATTAAAGAAAAAATGTTAGAGAATATTGCAGGAGAAATTCAACCATATTAAATCTACTTCTTGCCGAATTGAAACTTAGAAAGCTTAATTATAATATACGCCTTTAATCAGAAACTCAATAATTAGATTGCAAGTCATAATGAAAGAAGCTCTTCAATTGTTTTTATTCAGCAGACATGTTTCAAACTTTCAGAAATTATCATAATTCGCTAACTTCTTATATATCTAAATTTGGAAGATTATGAAAAATATTAGGGTGGTTATTATGATAATTATTAGAGGAATGAAAATAATTGAAAGGAAGGCTCTCAATTTTGTTATTTTTTGGAATTTAGCAATGCCAATTATTTGAGCATAAATAACATGGACAAGCCAAGCGAGATAAATAATTAAAATCAAGAGTGCAAAGAAAATTAATTTGGAAGAAGAAGCTAAAGCCGGGTTAGTAAAATTAAAACCAGAAACAAAAAATAAAAAAGAGATGAAGATGACAATTAAATTATAAATTTGGCCAAGAGCTGAAGCATAAGTTATTGGCTTGAAAGTATTAAAGTAACCTTTCTTTCCACCAAACACTAAAACACCAACATGAACAATCGCTGAGCCAATGAATGGAAATGCAAATGCAGCACCAACTCCAAATACTGCCGAAATAAAAGAATCAATGATCAAATGAGAATTTGAATTGGCAAGCGCTATAATAACAGAAAAAATAAAATTGACAGCAATTACAATTGAAGCAATAATGATATAGAAAAATAAAATTTTTTTATAACCTTTTTCTTTCTCAACTTTATTGAAGAAATTTCCTGTGTGCAAAAATAAATTTGAGAGTTGTGAAAAATAATTTTTCCCCATTACAAATAAATTAAAAATAAACTATTTAAACCTTTTCTCTTTTTTATAAACATGGAACTGAAAGCAGGTCTTGAAATTCATCAGCAGTTAAATACTCATAAACTTTTTTGCAATTGTCCCTCTATATTGCGAAATGATAAGCCGCAATATACTATAAAAAGAAAATTCAATCCAGTAATAGGAGAAACAGGAGAGATAGATGTTGCAGCTGCTTATGAAAAATCAAAAGACAGAACTTTTATCTATGAAGTTTATGATACGAATTGTTTAGTTGAACTTGACGAAGAGCCACCTCACCAAATTAATCAAGAAGCTGTTGAAATTGCCTTGCAGATTGCTTTATTATTAAATTGTAAAATTTTTCCCGTTACTCAGGTTATGAGAAAAACAGTTATTGATGGTTCTAACACTTCTGGTTTTCAAAGAACAGTTTTGATTGCTCACGACGGATTTATAGAAACTTCTAAA
>CAYNLR010000005.1:0-11028 GCA_964398135.1 Candidatus Woesearchaeota archaeon | reverse complement strand
AAAGGAATCGTCGGAATTGAAACAATTGCCTTAGAAGAAGATTCAGCAAGATTAATTTCAAGAGACGAAGAAAATAAAACAGCTACTTTCAGATTGGACAGGCTTGGAATTCCTCTTGTTGAAATTACCACAAAACCAGATTTAAAATCACCAGAACAGATTAAAGAAGCAGCGTTGAAAATTGGTGAAATTTTGCGAGCATGTAAGGTGAAAAGGGGGATCGGAACAATCAGGCAAGACCTGAATATCTCCACTCCAAACCATCCGCGTGTAGAAATTAAAGGCTTTCAGGATCCAAAAATTATGATTAAAACAATTGAGAATGAAGTGAAAAGGCAGCAAAATGAAACCGAAAAAAAATCACATGTCAGAAAAGTAAATCCCGACGGAACAACTTCTTTTTTAAGACCAATGCCGGGGCCTGCAAGGATGTATCCAGAAACCGACCACCCTCTTTTAAAAATTTCTCGAGAAATGATTAACAAAGCAAAAAGTAATTTGCCAAAACTAACATCAGAACATAGAAGTTATTTAAAGGAATTTGGGTTGAACGACGAGCTTATCAAACTTATTCTTAAACAAAATAAAATTAACGAGTTCAAAAGCTTACTCCAAATTTATAATAATCCGAAACTTGTGGGTAAAATGCTTACTATTTTCTTGAAAGAGATTAAGGTGAAAGAAAACAAAGAACTTCCGCAAAATGTCTTAGAATCAATACTCGAAGAAGTTGCTAAAAATAAAATCGCAGAAAATGAAGTTAAAATTGTCATGCAGAAAATTGCTCAAGGAATTCCTTTAAAAGAAGCAATACAAAAACAAGATATAAATCTCAGAGAAGAAATTGAAAAAATTGTTAATGAAAAACCAGGGTTGTCGCAGAAAGCTTATATGGGATTAATTATGGGAAAATTTAGAGGACAGGTTAATGGCAAAGAAGCGATGGAAGAGTTGAACAAGATTCTTGAAGAAAAAAATAATTGATGAAAAATATCTTTATCAAACTACAAATTTTAATTCTAACTAAAATTTATAAACTTATTATTCTTTTTTGGCACATGCAGAGGACATATATTAAAGAAGCGTTCAAAAAAAAGCAGGAAGAGAAAGTTTTGTTGCGAGGGTGGGTTTATGATACAAGAGATTTGAAAAAAATAAGATTTTTGGTTTTAAAAGATATAACAGGCAGAATACAAATTACAGGAATTCACGAGAAAACACCGGAGAAAGTTTTTGAGTTGATGGATAATCTTTCGAGAGAATCTGTTATAGAGGTTTGTGGAAAAATTAAAGATTCAGAACAAGCGCCTGGCGGGAAAGAAGTTTTGCCTGACTCAATCAAGATAATTGCCAAAGCTGAACAACCATTGCCGATTGATGTTTCAGATTATTCAAAAACAGACCTTCCGCTTAGATTGAATTATCGTTTTCTCGATTTTCATAGACAAAAAACTCAAGCGATCTTTAAAATTCAGACAGAAATCTTAAATGCATTTAGAGAGTATTTTTATAAAAAAGGTTTTATAGAGATGCAACCGCCGTGTATTATTTCTGCTTCATCAGAAGGCGGAACAGACCTGTTCCCTGTAAAATATTTTGAAAAATCTGCTTATCTTGCTCAATCCCCCCAACTTTACAAACAAATGGTTGCATGCTCTATGGAAAAAACTTTTATGGTTACTCCAATTTGGCGTGCGGAAAAACACAACACAATAAGACATCTCAACGAGATAAGGCAGATGGATATTGAAATGGCATTT
Organism: Candidatus Woesearchaeota archaeon; assembly: GCA_964398135.1. Lineage (GTDB taxonomy): Archaea > Nanobdellota > Nanobdellia > Pacearchaeales > GW2011-AR1 > CAYNLR01. The sequence goes on along the minus strand of CAYNLR010000005.1, from coordinate 9,268 downwards.
GCTGGGCAGAAAGAGGTAATGAAAGAGCTGGAAGGAGTTGTCAAATATATTATAAAAAAAATTATTGAAAAATGTCCGGAAGAATTGAAAGTGCTTGATGTGAAACTTAAAGTTCCGAAGGCAGTTTATTTAAGTTACGAAGAAGCAATTGAAAAAGTAGGACTAAAATTTGGTGACGATTTCTCTCCAGAACACGAGAAAAAATTATGTGAAATGTATCCTGATTCAATTGTCTTTACTTATTCATGGCCGACAGCTCTAAAACCTTTCTACATTATGACAAAAGACGAAAAACCAGATGCAAAACTCAGCGAGGGTTTTGATGCATTATACAAAGGAATAGAAATTTCTTCAGGCGGTCAGAGAATTCACATTCCAGAGTTGTTAATAAAAAGATTAAAAGCAAAAAAACTTGATCCAAAAAATTTCAAATCATATATCGATAGTTTTAGGTTTGGTGCTCCTCCTCATGCTGGCTGGTCAATTGGCCTCGAAAGGATAACACAAGTCATTTGCGGACTCAACAACATAAGAGAAGCAACAATGTTCCCACGAGACAGATACAGATTGGTTCCTTGAATTTTTGAATATCCAAATTCTAAATCCTTTTCTAATTAAATTTATAAAATCTTTCTTATTAAAATAAATATGACAAATAATTTTGCGTACCATAAAGTTTCTGAAAAAGAAAAGCAAGAAATTCTGAAAAATACAAAAAAACTTTTGGACAAATTTGCAGCCAAACTTGAAAAAATAAAAGTAAAAGACAAACATTTTTCTTCTGAAATTAGTCCATCAGGCACGAGGGAGGAAGGCGAGGGGTGGGAAACAGAATCAGAATTTAGAGAAATTATGTTTGCAAATGCTCCGTTTGTTGAAGACGATTGCTTAGTTGCAGAAAAAGGTGAATGGAAAAAATAGAAAAAAATAAAAATTAGAAATTCTTTATGAAATTGAATATTCTTCAAGTCTTTAACTTTACAAAACAACAATAAGATACGGGTTAATTAAATAAGAGAGTGTTTGCTTAAAAAATGGCACAAAAGAGAAGGCGCAAGATAGATCGGGAAGGAGTGAAAGCTGCAAAAAAAGAATTAGGAGATTTCCTTAAAACTCCAGAAGGCTGCTTAGAAGTTCTTGACAAATCAATTTATCCTGGAATGGAATATCCAAATCCAGTATCAATTGCAGTAGGAGAAAAAATGAGATATTTCAGGCAAAGTAAAAAATGGGCTCCATATTTTAAAAAATGTGGATATGATGGGTTGTATGAAAGGTTAAGAAAGAAAGCTGAGGAGGATTCAAATAGAGCAAAAGAAGATTTTCCTGGAGAATATTCATGGAGAAGTTAAAGATTTGATTTTAAAGAAGATTCTAAATTATTGCATTGCAATTAAACTTTTATACCTTAGCTTACTAATATTTATAAATAAAACTTGTTGAAAAAACTTATGAATTGATTGTAATTAAATTCGCAAAAAATTATAATGGGTCTTAAACAAAAAATTCAGAGAATTAAATCAGGGAAGTTAAAGGCTGTGGAGAATGTTTTGGATTTTGGAGAGAAAATAGCGACACCGCAAACAAAAGATATGAACATTTTTTTACATTTAAATGAAAATGCAATTGAGGAAGCGAAAAAAATTGACGATAGAATAAAGAGAAAAAAATTTGTTGGTAAACTTGCTGGTTTGTGTTTTGCTGTTAAATCAAATATTTGTGTGAAAGGAATGACGACAAATTGTGCTTCTAAGGTTCTTGAAAATTTTGTTGCTCCTTATAATGCCACTGTAATTGAAAAATTGAAAGCAGAAGACGCTATAATTCTTGGGATGGTTAATATGGATGAATTTGCATGCGGCTCTTCAGGAGAAACATCTGCTTTCGGCCCGACGAAAAATCCAACAAATCCGGAATTGATTCCAGGAGGTTCGTCAAGCGGGAGTGCTGCTGCTGTTGCCGCTGGCTTGTGCGATTTTGCTCTTGGTTCTGATACAGGAGGCAGCATAAGAAATCCTGCATCACATTGCGGTATCGTCGGATTTAAACCGACTTATGGCGCTGTCTCCCGATACGGCTTAATTGATTTATCGATGTCGCTTGACCAAATTGGAACACTGACAAATTCTGTCGAGGATGCAGAATTAATATTTGATGTAATTAAAGGACAGGATAATTTTGATGCAACTTCAAAAGATTTTAAAGAAGCTCCATTAAAAAAACAATGGACAATAGGATTAGTGAATGTTAAAAATTTTTGCGATTCGAATATTGCAGAACTCGTGAGTCAAAAAACAAAAGAAATAGCAAAAGAAAATAATTATAAAATTAAATCAGTTAACTTGCCATTAGACATTGCTTTAGAAACTTATTACATAATTGTTTATACAGAATTTTTTTCAGCCACACGCAAGTTTGACGGAAGGAGGTTTGGGTTAAAAATAGACGAATTTGGCGGTCCAGAAGTTTTGCGAAGAATTATTGGAGGGAGTGAGATAAGTAAAGAAGAATATGCAGGAAGATATTATAAAAATGCTTTAAAGGCAAAAAATTTCATAAAAGAGCAAATTAATAAAATATTTGAAGAGGTTGATGTTATGATTTTACCGACGGTGCCGAAGACACCACACAAGATTGGTCAGAAAATATCAATTGAAGAAATGTATAATTACGATATTTTGACTGTTCCTGCAAATCTTGCCGGCTTGCCAGCAATCTCGATTCCTATCGGAGAGATTGAAAATAAAAAAATAGAATTACAAATTATGGCAGGTGAAGGGAAAGAAAAAATAATTTTTGAAATCGGTAAAAAATTTGAATTATGAGTGGTGTGCTAAATTTAATATTTATCGTCGAGAATTTATTTAGGAAGTTGTAAGTAAATAAAAATTTCAAAAAAATTTAAATGAAGAATCGAGAAAATTAAAAAAATAATATATCCTGTAAAACAATAGTATTTTTAAATAACTTTTTATTTAAAAGTATAAGAGTTATAGTGCTCATTTGATTAAATCAAATGAAAGGAGGTAGTAAAGTATATGGTATTAGACTTAGCAAAAGAGGCAATCGAGAATGCTGAAGCAAATAGTATAAACTTTAACGAGCTAAAAGCAGGGAAAGCGAATATTAAAGTTATCGGAGTCGGCGGATGCGGATGTAATATGGCAACATGGCTCTTTAATAAAGGGATTACAGGTGCTACTATCTTCGGAGTTAACACTGATGCGCTTCATCTTTCAATTACAAAAGCAGACGAAAAAATTTTGCTTGGAAAAGAGTTGACGAGAGGTTTGGGCTGTGGCGGTTATCCTCAGAAAGGAAGAGAGGCTGCAAAAGAAGCCCTAACCGACCTGAAAAAAGCCGTTTCGAATTCGGATATGGTTTTTATTCTGGCCGGGATGGGCGGAGGAACAGGAGGAGGAGCAGCCCCAATAATAGCCCAACTCGCTAAAGAAGCAGGAGCTGTTGTGATTGCGGTAGTAACAATGCCGTTTGAAGCTGAGAAAGCAAGAATTGATAAAGCAGAATTTAGTTTACAAGAATTGCGAGAAGTTGCAGATACTTCTATTGTTCTTGACAATAACAGATTAGTAGACATCGCAGGACAACTACCAATGGAACAAGCATTTGCAGTTGCAAATGAATTAGTCGCAACAATGATTAAGGGAATTGTCGAGACAATAACTCTTCCGTCATTGATAAATTTAGATTATGCAGACGTGTCGGCAATTATGAAAAACGGAGATGTTGCTGTAATAGGAATTGGCGAAGATAACTCAACTGCAAGAGTAGATACTGCTGTTCAACAAGCATTAACACATCCATTGCTTGATGTAGATTATCGCGGAGCAACAGGTGCTTTGATTCATGTGACTTGCGGACCTGACATGAAGCTTGAAGAATTTGACCAAGTTGGAAGATTGGTAACAGAAAATCTATCCCCAGAAGCTCAAGTAATCATCGGAGCAAGAATCAATAAAGAATTCCAAGGACGAGTTAGAGTTATAACAATAATGACAGGTGTTAAATCACCATACATCCTTGGGAAAACTTCAGTATTCGAGGAAGAAAGAGCTCCAACAATCAACGAGCTTGGAATTGAAGATATGAGTTAAATAAAGAAACCTTTACAGGTTTCTTTTCTTTTTTATTTTATTAGAAATTTTTAAACAAAATTTTCTAAATTATCAATTATGCATTCTCGTCATCTATTTAATTAAACTATTGACTTGATTTCGATACAAAAAATTTATATAATCAATATTTGTAATTTAAAACATGAAATACGAGAGCAAAAAAAATCTTGAAGAGAGGACAGAAAACCATATAATTAAAAAAGTTAAGGCTTACTCGCTAATAATCACAAAAAGAGTAACAAATTATTTGGGGAGAAAAATTGAGAGTGATGTTGAAAAGATTCTTAGGAGTTTTCCTTTTTATGTTGATTAAGCAGTTTCAAGTTTAACTCTTGGTATTGGCTTCATATATTTATTCTTAAAGGTATCAAAATACAAAATATTTTCTAAATCTGGTTTGATTTTTGGTCTTTTTTTAATTTTAGACTCATAACCAATTGGAAATAAGGCTTCTACTGTGAAATTGTCAGGGATAGATAAAATTTTTTTAACTTGACTTTCAACAAAATAACCTACCCAACAAGTTGCTAAACCCTGCTCATTCAATCCTAATAAAAAATTTTCAATTGCTGCTCCTGCTTGTTCTCGCGCAAATTTTTCTCCTAAGTCTCCGTAACTTCTTTTAACTTTCTCGTCATCAGAAACCACCACAACAACATAATGCGTAGAAACAAAATCTTGCTGGCACGCTTCTTTTAATTTTTCAATTTTATCTTTGTCCTGAACCAAAATAAATTTTAAAGAAAATAAATTTCCTGCCATAGGAGCAAATCGTGCTAAATCAATGGCTTTGATAATTTTTCTCCAATCTGGTTTTTTGTCAGAAAATCTTCTCACACTTTTTCTTGTCTTTACTGCTTCGTCTAATTGCATAATTTAACTAAGAAAAAATAGTATAAAAATGTTAGGATAACTATAAAAACGATTTTATAATTGCTGTCAAGAAAAATTTCACACGCCCGGAGAAGGACTCGAACCTTCGACACCATGGTTAACAGCCATGCGCTCTACCTACTGAGCTATCCGGGCTGATAATCAAAAATCTAAATTGTTTTTAAAACTAACTATTGTAGCTTCCTGATTGTAGGAAAGCTTATTTTAAGCTTTAATCTTTGAAATTTAAAAGTAAAAATTGTATTTACCAAATTTTATGACTACCATGAAATTATGTTAGAATTTTTGCAAAATAATCAAATTTAAATATCCTAAATTTATTTTAATATCTAAGCCGACATCGCATAGTGGTATTGCACCGGATTGCTAATCCGGGCCCTTCGGGGCTCCCAGGTTCGATTCCTGGTGTCGGCGTTTACCATTCTTTTTCTGTTGATTTTTTACGATTTAGACAAAAATTTATAAATGCTAAGTCATAAGTAAAAGCTGTTTTTGTAGACAAATGGAAAAAAATATAGGAAGAATAAAGAAGAACGATAATACAGAGATTGTAATTCGGGTTGACGATTTTGGCGGGAAGATAGGATTAACTATCAGAGAATATAAAGATTCAGATGGTTACACTGGTTTTACAAAAGCTGGCACAAGAATTCCTCTTGAGAAAATTGACGAATTTAAAAGAATCATTGCATCAATCAAACCAGAAGATTTGAAAATTAACGATCAGGAATCTCTTTCTGAAAAATCAGAATAAAAATTAACAACACCTACGAATTATTAGAGTGGTAACTTTATGAATTTTCTAAGCATTCAAATTAAGATGAAATTTTTCATGAATTTGTGTATTCGCTATTTTATGAACATAAGCCGTTTGTGTTACAAATGAAGAAAAAATAATTTAATTTTAAGGTAGGGAAAATTAAAGAATTGTCTGCCGACCACTGGAAAAAATTAAAGAAGTTTTGTGAAGCAAGATTGATGAAAAAGCAAGGAGCAAATTAGTTATTGACCCGAGCTTTTTGAAAAGTGATTAACAAGATCTGTTTGGGTGACGGGGAATACTTGCTCGGCTTAATTTTTTATTGATGGATTTTTATGGGAAAAGAGGTATAGAAGACAAAATTTTATAAATTTGTATTGAGTTTTATATTTGTGCAAACCAGGTCGGCAGGCTAGCCCTCTGCTGTCATACAAATGGGCTTTATGGTAGACCGACGGGAGGCGTGAGATGAACTTGAAAATGTTTTTAATCCGACGTTGAAGTTCTGTCCTCTTTGGTCTGGCTGTAGCGAAACGGGTCAGGCCTTGACCGGAGCAGCCCTAAGTTACAGCCCAGATGCTTAGAGGGTCACAGAACTGAGAAGGATTAAAAACCTCTTTTCAAGGAATTCGAGCAACTCCCTGGGTTTGCACACCTCTTAAAATATATGTAAGAATTGAAGCTAAGTAATAGGGGAATTTTGTTAGTAACCTATTGCTCTTTGTTTTTTTCCGGGATTATTATACTCTTAACTAATAATTGTAAACCTATGGTTGCCAGAATCATTTTTTATAAATTTGACTTGTCGCTTTTCAAGCAATAGAAAAATTAAACCTACTTATCAGGCAAATTAAAATTCGTAAGTCAAGGTTAATAATTTAGTTAGCCAGGTAAATCGTTATTTGATTTTACAAAAATTTTTAATTCTAATAAAAGCCCTCCACTTATCAAATAAATCAGAATTTGTAAACAATCTTGTTTTAAAATTTAAAAGAGCTAGTGCCTACCCATTCACTAAATCAGAGAAAGTAAATTTTTTAGTGAGTGAATCTAATTGAACAAGAATTTGAGCATTGTCGGGAAATACAAAAATAAAAAATTGTGAATAAAAATTTGGCATGATTGATAAACTCCAAAGTTTTATAAATTGCTTAAACTTTATAAATTAATGGAAGGAAAAAGAGGACAATTTTTTATTTTGGCTGCAGTGATTATGTCAGTTGTAATTGTCAGTTTAGTTACAACTAAAAATTATGTGCAGGTGAGTAAAGAGCCTAAGAATTTTTATGACTGGGGTTACGGCATTCACGAGGAATCTCTAAAAGTTATTGATTATGGAACCTACAACCAAGACAACAAATTGCCAGATTTTGCCAATAAAACTGGTGATGAAGCTGTTGCTTCAGGATATGAAATAGTTATTTTAGAAGGGGATGAATCAAACGCGAGGTTAAGAAATCTGGCTGACTTAGATTTAAGTGTTAGGGAAAATGGGAGGTGGGTTAACGTTACTGGCGGGAGGAAAAAATATGGAAGTAGGGTTTGTCTTACTGATGCCTGTAATGAGGTCTATCAACAAGGAAGTGTTTTACCGATTTATATAAAATTTATTCGTAATCGAAATAATGTGACTGTTAAGTTTTATGGAAAAAAGTATAAATTCTCGCTTGGAAAAAATAAAAGATTTTACATGATTCTTCAGAAAAAAATAGGCGATGAGGTTTATATTTACTCAAAATGATCACGAAATCAATTAAGCAAAAGCGTGGAGTTAGTTTGATTGTTTCGTATGTCTTGCTTGTTACACTTGCAATCACTCTTGCAGGTTTAGTTTATGCTTGGCTAAGATTTTATGTTAAAAATGGCGAGGAAATTAAATGTCCGGAAGGAGTTTCTTTAGTTATCGAAGATTACACATATCACGGAAAAATTTTAAATATTACACTAAAGAATAGAGGGCTTTTCACTGTTGGCGGTTTTGTGGTGAGAGTTAATGACAGGCCACAAGCTACAATAGGAGCTTATAAAATAGATGAATATAACGGAGAGATAAAGCCACAAGAAAAAATTAATAGATGGTATAATCTAAGTAATTGTTTAAGTGTTGGGCATGACTGTTCGAAGATTAAGGAGCCAGATAGTTTAACTTTTATTGAAGTTCAGCCATTTATTTTTAAAAATAATGAAAAGTTTTTTTGCGAGAAAGTTGCAACACAGGAATTATAAAGCTTGTCGATTTTACGACGATAAAATGAATTATGATTTAATAAATGAAAGTAAAGTTTATATTAGCATTAGATAATATTTATATAGGTATATCTCCTATAATAAAAGATGGATATTAAAAAAAGAGGATTATCACCAGTAATCGCAACTGTTTTATTAATTGCAATGGTGCTTGTTTTAGCTATAATTATTTTTTTGTGGGCGCGAGGATTTCTTTCTGAGCAAATTGAAAAATTTGGGCAGCCAGTCGAGACTGTTTGTGATAATGTTGATTTTGATGTTGAATTCAGAGGCGGGCAAGGGGGCGGAACTTTGGATATTGTGAATCGAGGAAATGTTCCAATTCATAATTTTGAGATTAAGAAAATTAAAGGCGGAAATTCAGAAATAGAATCATTTGATTTTCCACTCGACGTCGGAGAATCAATTCCCTCTCAACCCATCTCTCTTGACCCTTCAGTACAAAAAATTGTAATTTTTCCGCGAGTGTTGGGAACTGTAAAAGGGAAAAAGTTAAATAAGGCAGTTACGTGTATTAAACAAGGAAAAACCATACAAATCATCACATAATCTCATAATCAAATTTAATTGAAAGGAGGTTGATAAAATATGATGAGAAAAAAAGTAAACAAGAATCTTGATTTTAACAAAAGAGCAGTGAGTGCAGTTGTTGCTACTGTCTTAATAATCTTAATTACAGTAGCTGCTGTTGCAATAATTTGGACAGCAGTAATCCCAATGGTAAGAGAAAATATCAGTCCGAGCAAGGCGTGCTTAGATGCAGTAAGCCAGGTTGGATTAGGAACAGAAGAGGGTTATACTTGTCGTAAGAGTGATGATTCAGGACTTAAACTACAAATTACTCGTGGAGAGAAAGATTTTGAGTTAGCAGGTGTTCAAGTAATGGTTTCAATTGGAGGAAATACTTACTCTACTGAGTACACGGGAGATATGCCGGATCCAAATGAAGAGAAAGTAATAGAAGTAGCAGCGGATGATTTTGACCTCCCGCAGGGAACCACTTTATCAGAGATAGAAAAAATAGAGATTGCCCCAATAGTTAAAGTTGGAGGCACAACAAAAACTTGCGGAACGAGTGCATCAACACGAGTAATTCCAACTTGTTCAGAGTAAATCGCTTATTCATAATTTTTTAGCAAACTTATAAGAGAAGGAATCTGAAAGATTTTGATAGAGGATTTTATATTTTTTAATTTTTTAATTAATAATTTTAGGTAAATTAATAAACTTT
>CAYNLR010000004.1:0-13806 GCA_964398135.1 Candidatus Woesearchaeota archaeon | reverse complement strand
TATACCAAATTTTTAAGAGATATCGGGTTATTAAAATTTGATGAGCCGGCTTTGAGATACTTCCCTCAAGGAATTGTTAAAGGAAGTGATGGCGAGAAAATGTCGAAGTCGCGCGGAAATGTTGTTGAACCATCAGAGATGATTAAAAAATACGGAGCAGATTCTTTAAGATTGTATCTTGTTTCAAACTCTTCTCCTGAAAGTGATTTTGATTGGAATGACAAAGGAATAGAAGGGAGTTTTAAATTTGTAAGAAAAGTGTACAATTATTTCAAGAATTTTAAGCCAGGAAAAGTCAGTCCACTAATTGAGTCTAAATTAAATAGAACAATTAAAGAAGTAACCGAAGATGTTTCAAACTTCAAACACCATCTTGCTGTAATAAAAATCAGGAATTTGTTTGAGAGTTTTGAAAAAGAAGAAATAGACAAAAAAACGGCTGAAAGTTTTTTAAAAATTTTCCATATCTATTGTCCTTTTGTTACCGAAGAGCTTTGGGAAAAATTAGGAAACAAAGGTTTTATAAGCTTGGAGAGTTGGCCTGTTGCTGATGAAAAAAAGATTGATGAAAAATTAGAGGAACGAGAAAAATTAATCAAGAAATTAAGGTCAGATATAGAGCATATTAAAAGAATTACATCGAAAAAAGGAGATGTTTATGTTTATGTGCTTCCTGAAGAGCTCGAAATTTATAAAGATGTTAAAGGAATTAAATTGTTTGCTGTAAATGATAAAAACAAGTTTGACCCTGAGGGGAAAAGCAAAAAAGCAAAACCAGGGCGGCCTGCAATTTATATCGGTTAAGCAAGTTTGGTTTGAATGACAAAACGAAATTATATCGCGGCTTTTAAGTTAAACTTTGAAAACACAAATCTAAGCATCTTAATAAATTTAATAACAAACCGAAAAGATTTCTTATTAGCTGTTTAATTCTTTTAATTTTCTTTGAATCTCGATCAATTCTTTCTCAATCTCTATATTTTTCTTCTCTCGATCCGGTAAAATTTTCGTTGACTCTGAAGTTTTCTGAATAGATTTCGGTATATTTAAATTCGGCATTTTACTATCTAATTTTTCTAAATTTTCAATAAGGGAAGACAACAAATTGTGAAGCAAAATTTTTTCTTTATTTTTTTCAGCAATAATTTCTCTTAAATTTTGGAGGTGTTTTATTGAATTCAATAAATCTACTTCTGATTGAAGGATATAAGATTTACTTTGTTTGTATTCTTGCAAATCAAACGAAATATAAATTTCTTTTTGCTTCACCATTCTATAATTTATTAAAAATATTCGCGTCAATCTCTGCCAATCTTGATTTCACTTTTTCAATATTATTAATCCACTTTGAAATTTCCTCGTCTTCCTTTGATTTAATTGCCTCTATTTTCCTCAGAACATTTTCTATTTCTTTAATTTGTTTTTTTATTTGCTTAAAATCTTTCTTCGCTTCTTGAAATTTATCAAATCTCACAAAAATCGGCTCTTCCTTTTTTGTCATTTTATTACTTATCGATTCTGTTAATTCCAGCGTCCTTTTTTCCTGCGGATGTTGAGGAGGTTGTTGCTCGACTTCTGGTTTTGGTGGAAGCTGATTCAGTGTATTTTTTTCTTGTTCTTCTTTAAAATCTTTAGGAAGCTCTTCAACCTTCAAAGGCTCTTCATGACTTTCATCACTAACTGCTGATTTTACAATTTCGTTATTTAAATTCTCTCCGAGGTTTTGGGGAAGAGAAGGCAGTTCAGAACTCTCGTTCTTTGATTTGGGTGGTACAGGAATCTCTGGTAATTCAGGTACAGGCGGAATTTCTGGAACTTTTTCAATTTCCTGAACTTTTTCTTTTTTACTGAACCATCCCATCAAAATTTAAAAATTAAATTACTTTTATAAGTTTATATTAATTTTATAATGACGACAATATTCAATTTACCTACTAATTTAATTAAATCTTGGACAGAAAAATAGTGAAGGTATAAACTACAAAAAAACAAATCATTTTACAAATCTATCCTAAAATTTTTAACTATCTTCTTGCTTTTTACCAACAGAAAATTTACAAAACCAAAAACTATTTAATATCCTTGCTTTTTTATGTAATATGCAAGTAAAACTTCTCAAGTCTCTCGTTAGGGAAGTGGCAGGAACAGACGCTGAAGCTATCATTGATATTTTGTTTAATAAAAAAGATGTAAGTGAGTTTCTGATTGGGAAAAAAATGGGTTTATCAGTTAATCAGGCAAGGAATATATTATATAAACTTTATGCAGAGGGCCTTGTTACTTCCACCAGGAAAAAAGATAAGAGGAAAGGATGGTTTATTTATTATTGGACTCTTAAAACAGACAAATGTCTTGAAAAACTTGAAGTTTCTTTGCTTAAAAAAATTGAACAATTGAAGAATCTCTTAGAAAGTCGTGAATCAAAAAGGTTTTACACGTGCAAAATTTGTGGTGTTGAAGTGAGTGAAGAAAAAGCTCTTGAACATAATTTCACTTGTGAAGAATGCGGCGAGGTTTATACATTAATGGACAATTCAAAAATCATAAGAGAAATTAAAGCTAAAATTGGACGAGCTGAAAGAGAACTTAAGATAATCAGAAATGAATTAAAAGCTTTTAAAGAAAAAGAGGCGAAGAAAAAAGCAAAAGCCGAGAAGGCCAGAAAAACGAAAGAAAAAGTTAAGAAGGAGAAAAAGAAAGATAAGAAAGTTACGAAAAAAACTAAAAAAGTTAAAAGGAAAAAAGTTGTAAAAAAGGTTAAAAAGAAAAAATGAGGGGAAAAATTTTTGCCACTTATACTGGTTGGATTATCTTAATTAATTTTGTTGCGTTTATTGGGTTTTTAATTTTAATCAATATTTATGGAGAAGCACCTGTAGTTGATATGCTTGCTCTTAAGCCGTCTAATGTTCTTGCATTAAAAAATCTCTGGACTTTCATTACGAGCATGTTTATGCATGCCGGACTCGGCCATTTATTTGTTAATATGCTCTCTTTGTTATTCATTGGAAGTTTTGTTGAACGGCTTATTGGAAAAAAAAGATTTTTAATTTTTTATTTTGCTTCAGGAATATCTGCTGGTTTATTTTTTTTTCTAATTTCTTTTTTAACAGGAAGTAATTTAGATGTTTATGCTGTTGGTGCTTCTGGTGCGATTTTTGGGCTCGGCGGATTGCTTATGGTTCTAACTCCACGCCTGCCTGTTTTGGTTTTTTTCATAATCCCTATGCCTATGTGGATTGCGATGATTGCGTTGATGGGTATTTTGTGGATAATGTCTCTTGGTCTCGGACTTCCTATCGGCAACACCGCTCATCTCGGAGGATTAATTGTAGGGATTGGTTATGGTTTTTATTTAAGAAGAAAATATCCGAGAAAGACAAGAATGATTTCAAGATTTTTTTCAAGATGAAAAAAACAAAAAATTTTTTAAAACAAAACTACAAAGCATGCTGGAAATTTCTAAAAGATAGTGCTGATTTTCAAATTATCTCGCTCGGAATTTTCTGCGGCTTTGTTATTCTCGGTTTTGCCTTCCCATTTTTTTTTGAACAACAAATTTTAAATTTTTTAAAAAGAATTCTTCTTAAGGTAGAAGGAATGAATTTTCTTAAGACTTTTTTATTTATTTTTTTCAATAATTTAAAAGCAAGTTTCTTTGCGATTGTGTTAGGAGTTGGTGCTGGAATTTTTCCTGTGATTACAGGAATTGCTAATGGTTATTTGCTCGGTTTTGTTGCGAGATATGCAGCAAGTAAGGAAGGAATTTTCGTTTTATGGAGGTTGCTTCCTCACGGAATTTTTGAATTGCCGGCTCTTATAATTTCAGTCGGATTTGGATTAAAAATAGGATTGGAAATTTGGAAAAAAGATTCAAAAAAAATTTTGAAGAAAAATCTCAAAGAATCGATGAGATTTTTTATTTTTGTAATCTTGCCTCTGTTGGTTGTTGCTGCAGCTATTGAATCATTGTTAATTTTTTTTGGCGGTTAAAAAATCATTTAATTTTTTCTGTTTTCCAAAATTTCTCAGAACCCACGACATTTTTTTATATTTTTCAATATCTGCTCTTAATCTTTTTCCCATTATTTTTAACGCTTCATCAACTGATTCAGGATTTTCCATATTTTTTTGCGATGAAAACATTTTTCTTAAACTTTCTCTGATAATCCCGACACCGAGGGGGGCATAATATTCTGGTCGCTCTTCATGGCACATAAAGACTGTTGCCTGCCTTTTTATTCTATCTAAATACTCGCAGCATGCTAATCTATCCGCATAATAAGCTCCAATAACATTTTGCGCATAATCTTTTCTCCCAAAAAATCCTTCATAATCTTGAACAAACACATCATAATCTTTTTTAACATACTCGTTCCACACCCCACCCCGAACCGAAACCTCAATAACCTCAAAACTCCATTTTTCCGGAAGCATTAAAACCTCAAAATGATTTCCGTTGTAGTCGTGGTGCCAAAGCTGAATCTCGTTTAATTCTTGGTAGTATCTTATTTTTTCTATAAGCTGTTTTCCTATTGTGTCGTCAACAGCAGTAATCGCCCATCGAGTCGGGACCATCTTTCTTTGAGATTTTATTCCGAGTAATCCGGCAGACAAAAGTTTTTGCAAATGGGTTATCTGGATTTTTGATTGATAAAGCTCTTGCAAGGCTGTTGTAGCTTTAACATCAGTATCAGAAACAAGATAATCAACTTTTTTCGGAACACTTGGATTTTCTTCTAAAATAACTTTCTTAAGTGGTGCAGGATTTATTATAATTTTAAAAATTTGTGAGGCGGTAAAATTTAGTGTGGGTTTCTTTTTTAAGAAAAATTCTGTGGAAACCGGCTTGCTCGAAAGTGCGAGTTCTTGAGCAGCTTGTCTAATCTTTCCTGAATTTGACTTTATATGGGATTTAGTTCTGCCGTAAATAAGTTGACTCCTCATTTCCAAAATCTCCTCTATTGACAAATTTTTTTCAACCCATTGTTCTGGAGAAGACAAAACAGAAGAATCTTCGTGAATTGTTGGAGCAAGGATGCCGGCATTAACAAAAGGATAACCAGCTCTGCCGACAAAAATTTCTGGAGGGCTTGAACCTGAAAAATGAGTTTTTACTTTTGGAGCTTTATCTCTAAATTGGGCAAGAATTTTGCAAGGCTCGCCGCACCAACCCCTTCCCCTACAGCGAATACACAACGAATCCATACAAAATAAAAACAAAGAAATTTAAAATAATTTACTACACACTTAAATCGCTAATTCCTAACATAAGGAACAATATGCCTATTAAAATTACAAGCCAAATAATTCCTCCTTTAAAGAATTCTACAGCAGCTGTTCCAAACCCCCAATACCCGCCTGGCACTGCCATCCAAACATACACAGGAACAATTATTAAAATCAATCCAACCAAGATTTCAAGCCATTTGTTCATTGTACTCATCTTAAGATACTTAGATTTAAAAATATTTCTATGATTTTGTGTTATAAGGAATTAAAGCTCAACTCTTTTTATAATTTTAGCTTCTCCATTCAGCAAAAAATTTTGTTGTCCTGTCTTGCCATTCTATTCAATCTCAACAAACCATAAAAATGGAGAAACTGCTTATCAAAATTTAAACCAAAAATTTATAAAGATTAATCCTTTAAAATAGAAATGGAGAAAAAAGGATCTGCGCGGGGGTGGATAATTGGATTATCAGTTGCGGTAGGTGTGCTTCTTTTTTTAGTTTTTATGGCATATAATCCTAAATTACAGGCATTTCCTGTTTGGTTAGACACAAAACAACCGAATATAAATTGGAATAGCCCTCTTGGATGGTTTTTAACTTATATTTTCGGAATAGATGAAAACAAAGCTCCAACAATAAGTGCTTTTGTAACTTTTATAGCTGTTTGGCTGATATTCTTTTTAGCATTTGGTGATGGAATTGAAAAATTCGGTTTTTTTAGTAAATGGGTATCTTGGATGATTGGTTTAGCAATAGCTATTATTCTCGCTAATGCAGGTTTTTTTTATAATTTAATAATTAATTTTATGGCTATTTTTTCTTTCTTAGCAGGATTGTCTGTAATTGCTGCATTAGCATCTGTATTTTTTGCAATGTTCGTGGTTCATTGGGGCATAAGTCAAGCAGGTCTTTGGCTAATGAAAAGGAAAGCTATGATGGAGGGAGCAAAGGCTGCAGCCGGAGGAGCTGAATTGAGAGGTAAAATAGAAGGATTGATGGAGGCGGGTGAGGCTTTAAAAAAGTAGTTAATCGTAGATTGTTGCAACTTAAACAGAAAAGTTCTTAAAAAGTACATGATTATTATGAAAGAAATGAAAAAAGTCTTATTCCTTTGTGTTTTATTATTTAGTTTAATATTAATAAATGCTCAGGATATGCCGCAAACTCCTCCAATAGGAGAAGAAGAAACAGCTAAAAAAATCCAGGAATTTGGAGAAAAAATTCCTCTTAATCCAGAAACAGGCAAGCCTGATCAAGAAAAATTAAAACCGTGGAAAAGCAAGGCAGAAGAAAGAATTGAATGGCTAAACAATAATACAAAATTTCTGAAACCAATTACAAAATATTCTATAGGAGAGGAATTTGCTTTTTCATTTAGATTTCTTTTAGCTTTTTTTATCTGGTGTTTTTTCGTTGAGGCTTTTTTTGTTGCAATAAACGGCTATTCCTCTCTTTCTGAAGGAGTTTCATTAGGAATAGCTCTTGCTCTCGGAGTTGTTTTAGGAAATCTCGGATTTATAAAAAAAATAATTGATTTAATTGGTTATTTATTAAAAAGTTGGTGGACATGGTCTCTCGCAATCATAATCATTATAGTTCTGATTATTATAGAGATAAAATTTGGAAAAATTTTAAAAGAAAGAAGGAAAAAAATGAAAGAAATGATGAGGGAGATTAAAATGGAGGAAGGAGAAAGAGCTGCAGAAGCTTTAAGTGAGGCAGCGAAAGGATTAGAAAAGGATTAAAATATTAATTAGTGATAAAATTTTACAACCGCTTATTTTGAGATTGATTTTAATAACAAATAATCAAATGGCTTGACTTTCATTGATAATCTACAAAAAGCGGCATAAGATATGAAGCGAGACAAATTACATAGGAGTTAGATAAAATATAAAAACTAAAAAATTTATGAAATAAAATGATAGAGGAAATTTTTTACAGTAATACTCTTCCGTTTGCAACAATGTTTTTGGTTTTTTTTGCTATTACCTTTTTTTTGCTTAATAGGAGTGTTTTTAGAGAAAACACAGCTGTCAGTGTCGTTATTGCGATTTGCATTTCTGCTTTAACTGTTTGGGGGATAAATAATTATACTAATTATATGGAAGATATTTCTGAATTTCTTGGAGGATTTGAAAATTCTGGCCAGATTGTTTTTATTGCTATTATTGTAATGGTTTTATTTTTTTTATATAAAATTTTTTCAAAAACAGGGTTAAACATGCGAGTAGTTGTTGTTATGGTAGGAATGATAGGAATTTTAATTTATTTTTTGCCAAAATTTATGAACATTTATTATCTTCCGGAAAAATTGCAGGAAGGATGGGTTAGGGTCGGTTGCTTGGTTGTTGGCTCATTGTTGGTTATTATCGGATTGTTCGGATTGAGAATGAGAAGAAAAAAACTATTCGAAATAAAAAAAGTAAATTAGGTTTATTGAGCAGACGATTTTCTGAGAGTTAATAAAATAAAAACCATAATTATAAATGATAAAATTAAAGTGATTAAAGAAAAAGAGGTGATTAAATTTAATCCAACTACTGCTCCTGTTATTAAGTTCTCGTGCAAATTCCCTGTCATTCCTGTTGATAAGAAAATTAGAGAAACTACAAAAACCGCAATACAAATCCCAAGCATAATTCCTTTTATCATTCTAAATTTAATTAATAAATTCTGATAATCCTCTCTGCTTTTTAGTTTCTTCTATTTGTTTTAGTTTATTTATTCCAGAATCTACTCTATTTTCAGAAAAATCATAATCGAGGAGGATTTTTTTTATTTTTTCATAATCTGGTTTTTTAAATTCGATTTTAACCTCTTTATCCACTTCATATTTATGAAATTGCTCGTAGATTTCTTGCCAATCAAAATCAAGAACATATTTTTTACTCTTCTCAACATATTCAAAAATTTTTACAGGATATTTATATTCTCTCACTATGTTTAGTGCCATTTTTTGCCCAATCCCCCTCACCCCGCCCGGATTATAATCAGTTCCGACGAGAATTCCAAGACAAATCAGTTGGTCGAGATTTATTTGAAGATGGTTTAATAAAGATTCTAATTCTATTAACTCGAGATTTACATCAACATAATTTCCTGAATAAGTTTTTCGTTTTTTTGAGAGGGTTAGGTTTCTTATTAAAATTGGGGCTCCGTAGAGCAAGGAATCATAGTCTTGTGATGCTGCAATCCATTTTTTTACGCGTGAAAGATAGGCTACTTGAGCTTCTCCTTCACCCGGTGCCTGAACAATAGGGATTCCCATTGCCTCTAAAAGTGATTTGCTCTGCTTAATAATCTTGTCAGAAATTTTAACAAATTGTTGAGAATATTTTCTCATATCTTCAATATTCCCTTCAGCTTTTGCTTTTTCATATTTTGCTTTTGCTATTTCTTTTAACTCTTCTCGCTTTTCCCTTTCTTCTTTTTTTAATTCCGGCGGCGTTCCGTCAAAAACATAAACAAGTTTTATTCCCTCTAACAAGAGATTTATGTTTCTGTAAAATAGTCCTGAGAGGTGTGATGTTATGTTTCCTTTCCTATCCATTAAAGGAGTTCCGTCGGGCTGACGAATTGTTGTGAGAAATTGATAAAGAGTATTAAAAGCATCAACAACCACAACCCTTCCTTTTAAATCCTTAAATGAAATTTCTTTTCTTGGGATTATTTCTGATATCTGAACCCCCATAATTAAATGAAGAATGAGCAGTTAATAAAATTATTGTTGATTACTTTCAGCATATTTTATTAACTTCAAATAAATTCCCCCTATTTCGCGATCACAGTATTTATTCAAATCTTGTTTTGAAAATTGTCCTGGGAAATATTTTTCTAATATTTCTTTTTTCGTGCGCGTCCATGCTGATAAATCTTGTGGAATTCCTCTTCGCTTAGCTTCTGCTAAGAAATCGCGATATTTTTGTGGATTGGGTTGTTTAGAATAAAATTTAGCAATATTCATAAGGGGATTCTCTCTATTAACTGAAATTCTTTCTATCATTTCTGGTGTTGGTCCACCAACATTTTCCCATTCCCCTGTTAAGAAATTTCTTTGAGCAAAACCAAGACCAAGCTGTATTTCTCTTTTCTGTATTTCTCTTTTTTCCATTTTAAACCAATAAGTCAATTCCATCAGGACCTGTCTCAAGACTTACTAAAAACATAGATGGTTTTTCACCATTGTCTTCAAACTTTTTTCTATATTTTTGCTTTCTTTCTCTATTTTTATAATTATCACTTTTGTTTACTCCATAATTTACTCCTCTATATTCTTGATTACCTCCTCTTATTTCATACTGATTAATTCCGATCATCTTATAAATTAGGATAATTAATTATTTATAAACTTTTCTATTGTTGTATCTATTTGGTAGTTACATATTCAATAAATAAATTATATAAACTGACGTTCATTTGTAAACACATGAAAACAAATTTTATTCCTATAGATTATGATTATTTTGATTTAAATGGCAGAAATTTTGTGAGAATTATTGGCCGAGATGAAAGCGGAAAAAGAATTTGTGTAGTCGATGAATATAATCCTAATTTTTGGGCTATTCTAAAAGATGGTTTAAGTGAGAAAAAAATTAAATCCTTGGTTGAAAAAATAAAAAAAATTGAAGTTGAGAGCGGCGGGAGAAAAAGCAAGGTTGAGAAAGTTGAAATTCACGACAAGAATTTTCTCGGCAAAAAAGTCAAGGCATTGAAAATTTTTGTAACAAATCATAAAGATATGCATGCGGTTGCTGATAAATTAAAAATAAAAGAAATTGAAAAACGCCGAGAATATGATATTCCATTAATTTCTAAATACATTATTGAGAAAAACGTTGATCCATTAGTGTGGCATGAGGTAATCGGTGATTATATTGGGAGCGGGGAATTTGGAGGGATTGCGGATGTTTTGAAAGTTGATGTTTGCATTAAAGCAAATAAAATTTCAAAAGCAAAAGAGCAAAAAGAATTCAATCCGAGAATCCTTGCATACGACATCGAAGCTAATGAATTAGAATTAGGAAAAGGGAAAGTGTTAATGATTTCTCTTTATGGAAAAAATTTTAGTAAGGTTTTGACGTGGAAGTATGATGGCAAGAAGCAAGACTTTGTTGAATACTTTAAAGATGAAGCAGAAATGCTTGAAAAATTTGTCGAATATGTTCATGAATATTCTCCGGATATTTTAGTAGGTTATTTTTCTGATGGTTTTGATTTGCCTTATCTTCAATCAGCTGCAGCCAGAAACAAAATTAAACTTTCGCTCGGGCTTGACCAGAAACCACCAACTTTTACGCATGGGAGAATTTCAAGCGGCAAAATTTCAGGAATTGTTCATATTGATTTATTTAGGTTTATCAAAACCGTTTATGCTCAATACTTACAATCAGAAACATTGGGATTAGGGGAGGTGGCGGCGGAATTGTGTGGAGAGAAAAAATTAGAATTTGATTTTGCTAAAATCGGTAAAATGAACGGAAGCGACTGGAAGAAATTTTTTGAATATAATTTAATGGACGCTAAAATCACTTATAAACTTGCTGAAAAAATTTGGCCTGACATGCTTGAATTCACAAGAATTATAAAAGAGCCGTTGTTCGGTATTTCTCGTGATTCTATGTCTTCTCATGTTGAAAATTATCTTTTGCATAATCTCAATAGATTCAATGAGATTGCTGAAAAAAGACCGACACACGACGAGATTAGAAGGAGACGCTCATTAGGAAAATATGAAGGAGCCTTTGTTCTACAACCAACACCCGGGCTTTATGAAAATCTTGTAATGTTTGATTTTAGTTCTATGTATGCGAGCGTAATTGTAACTTATAATTTGTCGTTGTCAACTTTTTTAGGAGAGGGGAAAGATGAAAAAGGAAACAAAACTTTGAAATTCTCGAAGAAAAAGGGATTTTTTCCTGAGTTATTAGAAGAAATCATTTATTTAAGAAGAAAATATAAAGAAGAATATAAAAAAGATAAAAATCCGTTGACAAAAGCGAGAAGCAATGCTTATAAACTTTTAGCAAATACTGCTTATGGTTACCAAGGATTTTTTGGAGCAAGATATTATTGTAGAGAAGCAGCTATGGCAACTTCTGCTTTTGCTAAAAAAAATATTTTAGAAGTGATTGAAAAAATAAAAAAAGAAGGATACGAAATTGTTTATTCTGATACTGATTCTATTGCATTTTTAAGAAAAAATAGGAGTAAAGAAGAAGTTTTGAATTTTTTAAAAAAATTAAATAAAAGTTTACCCGGAATTATGGAACTTGACTTAGAAGATTTTTATAAAAGAGGTTTATTTGTTTCCAAAAGAACAACAGAAGCTGGTGCGAAGAAAAAATACGCTCTAATTTCTGAAAACGGAAAATTGAAAGTTAGAGGTTTTGAAACTGTTAGGAGGGATTGGTGTAATCTTGCCAGAAATTTGCAGAAAAAAGTTTTAGAGAAAATTTTAAGAGAAGGAAATGAGAAATCTGCATTAAAAATTGTCAAGGAGGTGATTAAAAAAATAAAAACCCGTCAAGTAAATAAAGAGGATTTGATTATCAAAACGCAATTAAAAAAACCAATTGAAGAATATTTGTCTCAGGGACCTCATGTTATTGCAGCAAAAAAAATGGAAATGAGAGGGCTTCCTATTTCGGTCGGTATGTTGGTTGAATATTTTGTCGGAGAGACGAATAAAAAAGGTGGAAGAATTAGGGATAAAGTTTTTCTCCCAGATGAAAATGTTCCTTATGAAATCGATTATTACTTAAACAATCAGATTCTCCCTGCTGTTGAAAATATTTTTGAGGTATTTAATATCAAATTAAAAGATATTATTAACGGATATTCGCAAAAAAAATTATTTACTTAACTTAACACAACCTGAATTTTGAGTATTATTTTGTTATAATCAGGTTTATAAATTTCTTTTGTTTTGTACGGAAATGGCAGAGGAATCAGAAGAAAAAAACAATCTTAAAGCCAAATACAAACCAAAACCAGAATTTGTTGAGAGAATAAAAAAACTTATTGGCGAGGAGGATGCGGAAAAATTTTTTAGCATTGCTTATACAAAAACTCCAATTTCGATTAGATGCAACACCCTAAAAATTTCTCCAGATGAATTGAAAAGAAGGCTTGAAAAAATTGGCTGGAAAATCCATCAACCATTTAAAGATTTTCCTGAAGTAATGATTATTAAAAATAAATTAAATCCCGGGGAATTGGGAAAGACAAAAGAGCATCTTCTCGGTTATTATTATATCCAAGAGATTACATCAATGCTTCCGATAATTGCTTTAAAACCAAAAGCTGGGGAGATTTTCCTTGATTTGTGTGCCTCGCCGGGCAGTAAAACAACTCAGGCAGCAGCAATGATGAAAAATAAAGGGACAATAATCGCAAACGAAATTAGTCTGGAAAGAATAAAGATTTTGAATTCAAATTTAGAAAAATGTGGGGTGATGAATACTATTGTGGTTCATAAAGATGGAGGGCAGTTTTGTAAAAGCGTATTAAAAAAAACTAATTTAAGGTTTGATAAGATTCTTGTTGATGCTCCTTGTTCAGGCGAAGGAACTTTAAGGAAATCACCAAAAACATTTTTGACGTGGAATGAAAAATTTATCAAAATTTTAAGCGGAAAACAGAAGAGATTGGTTGGATGGGCTGTAAGAATTTTAAAATGCGGCGGCGAGATGGTTTATTCAACATGCACTTTAAGTCCAGAAGAAAATGAAGAAGTTGTTGATTATCTTGTTAAAAATTTTAAAGTTAAAGTTGAAAAAATTGACCTACCATTAAAAATCCGTTGTGGTGTAACTGAGTGGGAGGGTAAAATTTATGATGAGCAAATTAAGAATTGTGTTAGAATTTATCCTCAAGATAACAATACAGACGGATTTTTTTTAGCAAAGCTGAAGAAAGTTGGGGAGTAAAATATAATGGCGGGAAACTTAGAGGGCTAAATAATGTTTATATAACTAAATTCATTAAAATTAGAGAGAAAATGAAAATCCAAATCCTTGACAAAACAAAAAAACGCAAATTTATTGAAGAAATATCATATCTTGGAATCAAAAAAATTCCTCAACTTTTGATTAAAACAGGAAAAGGCAAAATTCGTGCTTTTTCTGGTTCTTTTTCAAATAATGAAATTATAAATTTTTGGAAGCTCTTTCCTATCGAAGGAATTGGGTTGTATTTTGGGAGGCAAGTTGTTGATAAAAGGACAGGGAAGAAAAGTTCAAGATTGAGTCTAGATGCTTTGCATGTCTTAAAAGGACAGATTAAAAAAAATATCATTGAATTAGATAATAAGCAAGCAAATCGTTGGTTTAGAGGAGAAGATATTGAATTAGGTGAAGAACAAGCTAAAAAAATTTCTGGAGGAGAGTTCGTAGCTGTTAAATCAAATGAAGATTTCATCGGTATAGGAAGGTTATCTCTTGATAAAAAAATACTGAATAATTTTTTGCCAAAAGAAAGAAGAATTAAAAATTAAGATTTTGCATTAATTGCTTGATTTTTAGCAATCAGAGCATCAACTTGAGCGCGCGTTACATCTATACTATTCTTA
>CAYNLR010000003.1:0-17176 GCA_964398135.1 Candidatus Woesearchaeota archaeon | reverse complement strand
AGAGAAGGGACGGAAGAGAAATAAATAGAGGAGAGGCAGTACTATAATGATAAGCATATGGGAATCGACAAGTGCCTCTACCCAGACCGGCAGAGGAGGAAGAGCAGAAAGGATCATCATTACCAAGAACTCGGTCGCGAATATAGAAAGCGCGACAACACCAAGAACACGCAGCGCCGAGACTCTTATTCTTCTATCCATGAGACAAAATCCTTAAGTAGGTTTTTGGACTCTCAAAAAAAAGAACGTATAAAGGTTCCTATAACATTAAGCAACACAGGAAGAAGAACTCTTTATGGTATAAACTTAACAGCCATTGTTGTTAAAGATAGTGTAATCAGAAAAGACATTGGAATAGAATTTGATAAATCTTATTTTTATTCTCTCGGAATCGGAAAAAAAGAGAATCTCACCTTGGCAATATATGTCAATACCGACGAAGTGGGATTGTATGAAATAACAATAAACGCTTCTGTCAGAGATCCGAGGTATAATGATTGGGGAAAACTTTATTTGACAGTTAAAGAAAAAAATAAAACAGAGATTTTGGAGACAATTTTGTTTACCGAAGAATTTATAGCTGAAAATCCTGAGTGTATTGAACTTAAAGAATTGGTAAATGAGGCTAAAAAATATTATGATAATAATCAATATGCTCTGGCATTAGAAAAATCAAAACAGGCAATAGATGCGTGCAAGTATGCTATAGCTCAACAAAATTTGCCGAGAGTTAGAGAGAAATTAGAAGATAAATTTTACAGGTATCTAACGCTTTTTAGTCTTATTGCCTTTATCGGCGGGATTTCGTATTATTCTTATAAAAAAATGAAATTGAGGAGGGCGGTACTCAGATAAGTTATGTTAGAAAAATTTAATAATCTAAAATCATTTTGTTATAAAGATGAATAAAATAAAGAGGGGAGAAAAGAGGGAGTTTTTAGGAGAGATGAAGCTTGATTCTAAAGAGATAAAGAGATGCGCACAGATTATCTCAAGAATGAAGGAAGAGATTGCAAAAGTTGTAATCGGTCAAGAGAAAATAATCGATGGATTAATTTGTGCTTTGCTTTGTGATGGGCATGTTTTATTAGAGGGAGTTCCTGGAATAGCAAAAACTCTTTCTGTTAAAGCTCTTGCTAAAGTAAGCGGTTGTGAGTCGAAGAGAATTCAGTTTACTGTGGATTTATTGCCGTCTGACATTCTCGGCATAACTACTTACACTCAACAAAAAGGATTTGAAATAATCAAAGGACCAATTTTTGCCAATTTTATAATAGCCGATGAAATAAATAGAAGTCCGCCAAAAACCCAATCAGCATTAATTGAAGCGATGCAGGAAAAACAAGTTACAATAGGTAAAAAAACTTTCAAACTTCCGTTGCCTTTTTTTGTTATGGCTAACCAAAATCCTCTCGAGACCAGTGGAGTTTATGCCTTGCCAGAAGCACAGATCGATAGATTTCTCTTTAAATTAAATGTAGACTATCCTGAGCCTGCTGAAGAAAAGAAGATAATGGAAGATAATGTTAGTTTAAAAAAATTTGAAGATTTTAATTTAAAAGCTGTTACATCGCCGAGAGAAATAATAAAGATGCAAAAGTTGACTAAGCAAATTTATTTAGACGACAGGATAAAAAGATATATTTTAGATATTGTTAAAAAAACAAGAACTAAAGATTTTGGACACGGGCAATATATTGAGTGGGGAGCTTCTCCGAGAGCAAGCATCGGATTGTTTATAGCAAGTAAAGCAAGAGCGTTGATGATGGGAAGGAGTTTTGTTATTCCAAAAGATGTTAAGGATGTTGCATATAATGTTCTGCGCCATAGAATAATTTTATCGTATAGAGCAAAAGCAGAAGGGATAGATTCAGATAAAATAATAACAGAAATTTTAAACATAACAAGAGTTCCTTGATTTGTTAAATAAAATGGGATTAGAAAAAATAAATCTGAATATTGCTGAAAGTATTTCAGAATTTGAATTGGCTATAAGAAAGTTTTTGATAAAAAGAGTGATTTATAAAATAATTTTTAGAGGCAAGGGATTGGAGTTTGATAGTTATCGTGATTTCACACCTAATGATGATGCTGCAGACATAGATTGGAAAGCGAGTGTAAGAGCTAACAAACTTCTTATAAGACAATATACTGAGGAGAGAAATTTAAATATCATGTTTGTTGTCGACGTCGGAGATAATATGGTGTTCGGTTCACAAGAAAAATTGAAGTGCGAGTATGTTGCAGAAATGGTTGCTGCGTTGTCTCATTTGATTATAACCTCTGGCGATAGAGTGGGATTTATTCTTTTCAGCGATAAAATAGTAAAAACCGCAATGCCAGAAGGAGGAATGGAACAATTTAATCTTTTTGTTGATTTTTTATCACGCCCCCAAATTTATGGAGGTGATTCAAAAATTGGAAATGTTCTCGATTATTTGATAGATTACCTTGATGAGTCAATTAATTGCGTAATTTTTGTTTCTGATTTTATTAAACTGAATAAAAATTTTTTGGATAAAATTAATCTCATATCTGCCAAATTTGAAACTATTGCCCTTATGGTAAAAGACCCTCTCGATATCTCGCTTCCTGATATTGGAAGAGAAATAATTATTGAAGACCCTGTGACAAAAGAGCAGATGGTTATTAATCCGAGAATAGCGCGAAGAGAATATGAAAAAAATGCAGCTGAAAAAGAAAAAATAGTAATTGATATATTTAAAAGTTGCAATGTGGATTTTTTGAGATTAACTACAGATAAATCATTTGTAGAGCCGCTTGCAAATTTTTTGAAAGAGAGGGTAGAAAAAAGAAAATATATGGTAACTAAGTAAAATGTACGTAACATTTGCACATCCGAAGTATCTTTTTTTCTTATTTTTAGTCCCTATTCTCTTTTTCATTCATTTTGTAACACTGAAAAGCGGGAAAAAAATTGCATTAAAATTTGCTAATTTTGAGGCGATTGCTCGAATAAGAGGAGTTGATTTTTTTTCTAAAAATATCACAATTCTTCTTTTAAGTTCTCTTTTAGTTTGTCTCTTGACAATGGCTGTTTCTGGCTTAACATTACATATGCAATTAGAAGCATCTTCTTTTTCATTTGTCCTTGCAATAGATTCTTCTCAAAGTATGGAAGCTGATGACATGTATCCAAGCAGATTGAGTGTTGCGAAAGAAACAGCTATTGAATTTGTAAACTCTGCTCCGAGAACAACAAAGATTGGTATTGTGTCTTTTGCCGGGAGCGCTCTTATAGAACAGGATTTGACAGAGAATAAGGATAGCGCAAGAGCAGCAATTAAAAATATAGAGATTAACGCTTTCGGTGGGACAGATTTATATGAAGCAATTATCACTTCAACAAATTTATTAAAAAGCGAGGAAGCGCGTTCTATAATTTTATTGAGTGATGGTCAAATAAATGTTGGAAGAATCGATGATTGTATAGAATATGCTAATGAAAATGATGTTGTTGTTCATACAATTGCTATAGGAACAGAAGAAGGAGGAAAGACCGGTTATGGAATTTCAAAATTAGACGAAGATTCTTTAAAAGCTCTTGCTTATAATACAGGCGGAATATTTTTCAAAGCAACGAATAAAGATGAACTTTCAAATGCGTTAAAAGAAGCTATGAAACTTACAAAAAGAAAAGTAGCAATAGACATTTCAAATTATCTCATTATTATTTCAATAATCTTATTCATCTTCGAATATATATTAGTGAATACAAAATATAAATTGTTCCCTTAATTTTTAGTCCAATCTTATTTATTTTCAGAATCAATTTTATTCTTGTCTATTATTTTTTCCAATAATTTGCTGAGAGTAATTAGTTTATTCTTTTCAATTTTTTTGCCAGAGTAATTGAGTTCAGATATTAATTTACAAAAAGCAACGCAATCTTCTTTTTTTCTTTTTTCAAATTCGCTTACTAATTCCGAATATTCCAAGTTATACGGCAGGTCAAAGGCTTCTTTAAAAAAATCTCTTGCTATGTCATTAATTGAATCAAGGAATTCTTGTGGTTTTAATTTTAGTCTATTTAATCTCTTTATTTTTCTTTTATAAAAAAGATTTCTACTATTTCTTTGAAGTTTTAGTTTTTGCTTTAGTTTTTTTTCTATTAAAATTAAAAAAATCAGTATCAAAGCTAAAATTACTAATATTGAGATGATAAAATTTTTTATGTCCATTGTTACCTCTTTTATATATTAAAAAGGCGGGGTATAAAAATCTTACGAGAAATTTTTGTTGCGATGGCAAAAAATTTGCAAATTCAAAAAATCATTAAAAGCTACCCAATTAATTAACTACTCTCTAAAAAATTTTTTTAATTCTTTGTATACCGGGCAAGTTCCGTAAGGGCCTTCACATCCAGCTCCAGCAGGCCATATTAATTCTTCTCCTATAAAACAACCATAACATATTTCATTTTTTTCATTCTTTCTTGCCTTGCTTTCAATCCCAAAGTATTCACGACACATCTCTGATTGCATAATTGGTTTTATTATTCCGTCTTCACATGGGTTGTAAAACTTATTGTCTCTTGGAATAATCTCTCTGCTTTCAATCTTTGATTCTATTTGAGTAAGACCATTTTTTAGGCTATCTTCTACCATAAACTCCCATTTATTCATAACTATTTAAACCTTGTGCTCCTTGCCAGCCACCACCCTCCCCGCCTCTGGTTTACTGGCTTGAATTATTATAATTGAGTATATGCATGCAACTTGATGTGATGCGTAAGTTTTAAAAACCTCTTTACGAGATAATTTTATGGTTAACGGAGTTGAACGGCCATTGGATTTGCTGAACGCGTCTAAAGGAAAGGAAATTTTAGTGCAGCTTAAGAACGGCAAACAACTTGTAGGAACTTTGCTTGCGTTTGACATCCACATTAATGTGGTTTTGGATAACGCAAAAGAATTAGAGAACGGAGAGCAAACCAAGAACTACGGGTTAGTGTTCTTGCGCGGAGACACAATAATTTTTATTAGCCCATCAGGTGTTAAGGAATAAGTGTTTGTTTATTTTGCTGCAATACTGATTCTTAAATAATAGGGATTATTTAGTTGGGCTTTTACTCATTAAATTTCAATTTTTAAAAAATCCTTTGCAATTTCTGTTTCCTCAAAAATTTGTTTGGCTTGTTGTAAAATTTTTTCTTGTTGTTGGTCTGTCTCGTATCTCTGGCTTAAATGTGTCAGGATTAATCTTTTTGAACCAGATTTTTTTGCAATTTGTGCCGCTTCACTCGCTGTCAGATGAGAATGTTCCTTTGCACATTCTTTTTCTTCATCAGAATAAGTAGATTCGCAGATTAGTAAATCAGAATTTTTTGCGATTTTGATTGTATTTGGATTTGGGAGGGTGTCCATTATGATTGTAATTTTTCTTTCCGGTTCTTTATAAAGTAAGCCTTTTGGACTAATTTTTCTATCGCCTATTGTGATTGTTTTCCCTTTTACTAACTCTGCGATTAGAGGAGAGTTTGGAATTTTTAATTTTGCAAATTTTTCTTTGTCAATTCTATTTTTTTCTTTTACAATAAACGAATACGCAAGTGTTGGGACGTCATGCTTCATTGGTTTTGCCTGTATATAAAATTCATCCGTGTCAATTATTGTTTCAGAAGCTTGTTCTTTTTTTGTTGATTCTTCTTTCAGGAAATTTTTCCCGTCAATTTCATGAACCTCAATTTTAATTTTTTCTCTGTGTGCGAAAAGTCTGAGATAAAGCTGCATCATTTTTTCAGTTCCGGCTGGCCCGTATATTTTGAGTGTTTTATTGTAGTTGTTAAGCATTAGTGTTTGAATCAGGCCAGGCAAGCCTAAAACATGGTCGGCGTGCCAGTGGGTAATTAGAATTCTTGTTAGTTTTAGTGGATTTAGTTTTGCTTTTCTGAATTGTCTTTGAGTTCCTTCGCCACAATCTATCAAAATATTTTCGTCCTTGTATTGTAAAAGAATCGCAGGATGGTTTCTTTTTAAGGTAGGGATTGCACTGCCTGTGCCGAGAAAAGTTATATTTATTTTTTGCCCCATAAAATTAAAGTGATATAAAACTATTTAAATCCATCTATAACCCCCTTTCGATTTCCAATTTTTAGCTTTCTTCTCGTGATTATATAATACAAATTTTTGAAAAATTAGCAGAGGTTTTGAATGAATTAAAAAGAGATATACAAATAGATGCTATACTAAACTATTTTGGATAATTGAATTTTCAGCATTTTATAAAAGATAGGACTGCTGTATCATACCGTGACAATTTTTCTGCTTTACAGAATTTAAATTTTTTAGCACCCGACATTACATTTGTGGTTAATTTAGTTAAATTTTTATACGCTCTTTTTATTCTTGATTTTATGGCCAGAATTAAAAATAATCAAAAAATCTTGGAAAGAATTTCAACAAAATATATTGAAGACATTGAAGGTCTTTCTGAGTGTGGAATTTGCGGAAAACCTACTGAATTCCTTTTGGAATGGTATAGCAAGGACAAGTATAGAGAGAGTTCAGGCAGAAAGAATCTCAGGCCATTTTTTTCTGTAAGTTGTTGTTCTAATTTTGAGCATATGGTAGAGATTATGGAGATATTAAAAGAGAGTAAAGAAATTTTTAAAGATTCGATACAGATAATTTATTGCCTGCAAACAAATTCTAAGTCAGAAAAATTATTAGAAAAATTATATGATGCTGTAAATTATGATGATAAAGAAGAGATAATAAGAGAAGGGCAAAAAATAATTGATAATATCTTAAAATAATTGACACTATCTTATTACCAAGAGAGCAATTAAAGTTCAATTTCAAGCAATCTGGCTATTAAATTTCCTGATGTAGGTTAAGTTAATTTATTTTAGAGATCCGAGATTATTTAAATTTTATAAGTGAATATTGTGGTGTAAGGAATTAATAATCTGCACGTTTTTTTTATACTCAATTTTTCGAAGATTTTTCTGAAAAGCCGAATTGAATTTCGATGTGCAGAAATCGCAACATTAACTTTATTTTTTCTCATGAATTTTTTTAAATCTTTTATAAATTCCCTCACTCTTTTTTCTACATCCGCAAAACTCTCTCCTTTTGGAGGACGAACGTAGAATCCTCTGTGCCATTTGTTAAATTGCTCTCTTCCAAATTTTTTTATAATTGTCTCGTGCTTCTTTCCTTCTAACTCACCATAACTTCTCTCAATCATCCTGTCATCAACAATTATCTTTTTGCATTCAGGATGAAATTTTAAAACATATTTGAGAGTCTCTTTTGAACGAGAAAGACTTGTGCAGAACGCGACTTGAAATTTTTTATCTTTGAGTTTTTTTGCAATAATCTTTGCTTGCTTTATCCCGAGAGGGGTTAACTTTGCATCTTTGAGTCCGGTAAAAATTTTATCTTCATTATAAGTTGTCTGGCCGTGCCTGAATAGATAAATGGTCAGCTTCTTTTTCATGTAATCAACAATTACACCAACTATAAAAACATTTTTATATCATTGTTTCTTAAGTTATAAATGATTACATGGATATTAATTTTGATATGTCTGGCATTGGGATTTTTTATTATTAGGATCAGCCATTTAGAGAAAAAAATAAAACTCATTATTTTTTTACTTGTTTGCGTAGTGTTATATTTCTCTGTAACAGGTTTGCTTGCAACAGAAAAAGTTGACTTGACTTCGCCGAGAGGAGTTGTTAATGCGGTTTATCTTTATTTTGAATGGCTCGGAGGAGCAGTGAAGGATTTATGGAATATCGGAGTTGAGACAACAGGTAAGGTAATTAACATCGTGAAATTTAATAGAACAGAAAACACAGAACAGCAAACAATAAAAGATGGGATGAGTAAAATAAAAAAATTGATAAGACCAAATTCTAATTTCGTATGCCGCCTTAGCTCAGTCGGTTAGAGCGCTACATTGGTATATATTTTATTCTAATCCAAAAATGTAGAGGTCCCGAGTTCAAATCTCGGAGGCGGCTGAGTTAAAATTTGTGATTACTCTATTCTGAAATAAGAAATTAAATATTCTTTATAGTTGAAATTTAGCTTGATAAATTAATTTGCGAACAGCTAACAAAGACTAAATTTATAAACCTCTGTTTAATATTCAAGATATGGAAAAAATTGAAGGATTAACTGATTTAAAGAAAAATTATAAAAAATTTGAGAAAAAATACAATCTGCCAAAATTTGCGCAATTGAGTGAAGATTTTGATATAGAAAAGGTGGCGGAAAAAGAAGAAACCGAGTTTTTATTGAGAGAGATTCGCAAAGCAATAAATGAAAAAATTTCAGCCTATTTTCATTTGTTTGAAATGATGATTAATCCAATTTCTTCACAAATTTTTATTTTTTCTCTCTTAAAAAACCTTAATGAGAAGGACACAAAGATGGTGAGAGAAATTTATCAGCAACTCGCAAAACTCCAGATAAAAGCAATGCAAACCGACATAATTTATAAGGAAGAAAATGAAGCAGACTTTATTTCCCACGCATTTAAAATTTGGCAAGACTTAAAACCAAAAATCAACGATATTTTTGAAAAGTTTGATAAAAAATATAATAAAGATGATGATAGAAATAGAAGAGGTTATTTTAGATAGGGAAAAGAGAGAAAGAAAGATAGAAGAACTGAAAAAAATTTATGATAATGTTAAAGAAAGAATTGAAGACCCTTATAAAAAAAAGCAACCAGAATACTCGGAACTGCCGAAATGTGATAGACCTTATGTTTTAACATAAATGATGAGATTTTAGGTTCATACTCACTAAGCCAATATTTTTTACAATAACCAATCAATATTAAGTTCTAAACCAACAACAGGCATTTTTATTTTCCAATTTTTTAAAACTCTCGGAGCAACCTCTCCGATAATCCCGATTTCCTTGCCTTCAACTAAAATTTTTCCAACCCTGCCTGGGATAAAGTTTGAATTTTCTGTCTCTTGAATTTCATATTCTTTGTCAAGCATTTTAAATAAATAATCTAAAATTTGCTTTAATTCGGTAAAGTGCACTTGCTCGTCGCTAATCGCAATCGCGAGTTTTTCTTTTTCTAAAATTTTTGTTTCTTTAGTTTCATCTTTTTCAAAAACCACCCCAATTTCAAAAATTTTTTGTGGATATTGAGAATCAGAATTTTCTGAAAAAATCTTAAGCAAGTTGCTCAATAAATCAACTCTTAAGACATTATACTCTGTCTTGCTTTCTCTGACTTCAATAAACTCCTTAAAATTAAAATGCATTTTTTTTACATCTTTCTTTTTAGCAAGGTGGAAACTCGAAACTTCTAACAAACCAATTCCTGTTAAAATCTCGCTAATTGTTCTCTTTATCCTTGCTGCTCTATCTTCTTCGGCAATTGTTGATATTTCAGGAATTTCTGGCTCAAAATTTTCATAACCATAAGCAATCGCAACTTCTTCAGCAAGGTCGATCCAGTGTAAAATATCTATACGATAAGCAGGAATTAAAGCATAAGTTTTGTTTTTTGTTTTTTCAAAACCAATCCCCATTCTCTCTAAATATTTTTTAATTTCTTTCTCGCTTAATTCTAATCCGAGTGTCTTGTTTATATCTTCTATCTTGAACTCAAGTTTTTCTGGTTCTAAGTTTGGAGAAATAAATTTTTTGTCATCAGAAACTTCCATCGCGTAAATTTTCCCGCCCATATCCGCCAACGCCGAGACAATTATGTTCAAACATTTCTTTAAATATTCTAAATTAAATCCAGAACATTCTATAAAAACATCTTTTGTCTTTTCTGTTATCTTTCCTGTTTCATGTGAATTGATAATTGGGGGCATGCTTAAAATTTTATTATCAGCGTCGACAAAAATAGGAAAGACTTCTTTTCCCTTTAACAAGTGAGCATACTCTCTTCCCGTCGGATGTTGCCTTAAAATCTGCATTCCTGTTAATTCTTTTCCTCCTGGCGACTCTAATGGAACAAATTTAATTTCATTCGGCTTTCTTGCAGTATACTTTATCGGTAATTTAATTTTTTCTAACGGATAAATCCCGATTGCGATTTTTTTCCTTTTCTTTCCAATAGTTAAATGAAGCTTCTCTTGAATATCGATTATTTCTTTAATTTTCTTATCATCAAATTTCAACCCCTTAACAATTGCGCATGCAGTATGTGGCCTGACTTTTTTCACGATTTTATCAACCTTAACTTTATAATTTTTTTCAGGTTTATTTACTTTAAATGTTGCCATCCTTTTTTTCCCTAAATATTGATTCAAACTTCTTGCAAATCCTTGAAGTGAAAGTAAATCAGGGCGATTTGGGAAAATTTCGACTGAAATTTCATTACTATTAATTTCTTCAATAGGGGTGCCCATCATTGTAATTTTATCTTCTACTTCTTTTGTAATTTTCCCGACTTTCTCTTCTAATTCTTTTCTGTTTAGAGTTAAGATTGTCATTTTATTCTTTAATTAAATTTTTATTTAATTGTCGAGCTGTATTTTTAATTTTGTTTTTGGCTTTAAAGGAATCAACAATATCAATCATATTAAAAATTTTTGCGAAATTAGCAAGTAACCATAAAGCACTTGCCATAACCAATAAAACCGATAACGAAAATATTATTTTCATTTTAATGAATGCCTTTGTTTTAATTTTTTTATTTTAGTTTTAACAGCTGTCTCTAAATCAATGCCGTAATCATAAGCAAGTTTTGATATCAACAAAACAACATCAGCGATTTCTTCTGACAAATTTTTAATATCTGTTTTTTCATTTCTAAGTTTTGGATTTAATATTTGCCTTGAAACCTCCCCCACCTCCTCCACCAAATGCATTAAAGTAGTTTCTTTGTCATGTTCAATCCCGATTTTCTCGTCAATCCCTAATACAATTTCATTTGCTTTTTCCTGTAATTCTTTTACTTCCATTTTATCTCAACCAAAATTTCATTTGTCTTAATTTAGTTAGGTTGTTCTTATACATTTCTCTTAAATCTTTTATCTGGAAAAAGTCCATGATAATCCTGTCAATTCCAGGACCCCATGCAAGAACAGGGATATGTCTGCCGAATATTGGAATAGTTACTTCTGGCCTGAACATTCCTGCTCCGCCTAACTCTAACCATTTCTTTTTCTCTGGATGGAAAACATCAATTTCTAAGCTCGGCTCTGTATACGGGAAGTATCCTGGCCTGATTCTGATTTTTTCAAAACCCATTTTTTTAAAAAATTCTGTTAAATATCCAATTAAATGTCTGAAATTCACATTTTCAGCAACAACAATGCCTTCTGTTTGGTTAAATTCAAAACCATGACTCCAATCAACTGTTTCATTTCTGAAACATCTTCCTACTGCAAAATATTTTGCAGGTTTTCCTTTTTTTACTTCTTCTGCAATTTTATATAATGTTTGAGCAGATAAACAAGTTGTGTGGGTTCTCAATAAAACTTTCTTTGCTTCTTCCTCTTTCCATTCTTCTTGCCAACCCTTGCTTCCTTCAATTTTTCCTTCATGAGAAAACTTAACTCCCTTTACTAAATTTTCTTCTGGCAACTCTCCTTCTATATCTTTAATAAAGAAAGTGTCTTGCATTTCCCTTACAGGATGGTCTTGCGCAGTGAATAAAGCATCAAAATTCCAAAAACTTGTTTGGACTAGCGAGCCTTTCATTTCCTTGAAACCCATTTCCAACCAAATGCTTTTAGCATAATCTATTGCTTGGTTTACAAAGTGCCTCTTTCCTCCGTAAATCTTTCTTCCAGGGCTTTGCAAATCATATCGTCTAAATTTCTTTCCTTTCCACGCATTTGTCTTGAGAATTTTTGGAGTTAAAGTTTCAATTAAATCAGAATCTAAATCCATCTTTGAAATTTTTTTGCCGAGTTCGCTTAACTTTGTTTTGACGATTTTCTCTTTGATAATCTCAACTATCTCCTTTCTTTTCATTAAATTTTGTAAAGCAAACTTTTCCTCTGGTTTCAGACCATCAACATCTAAAGGCAATTTTTCTAAAAATAATTCTTCCAACATTTTTTTACCTATTTCTGTATTTTTCCCGGAAAACGCAATTTTTCCGTTGGAAATTGTAATTAGCGCTTTTCTTCTTAAAACACCGATTGCTGCTTTAACCTCATTATCATTCAATCCGCAAATATTTTTTATTTCACCAATCGGCAATACTTTTTTTTCAATGAGTTTATTGAGTAATCTCCTTTCTGGCAAACCTTTTTTTAAATAAAACAAACCGTTAACACCCGGCCTTACGATTTTTTTCTCTTCCTCAACCACCTCCACCAACCCTTTGTTCTTCAAAAATCCGATCGCTCTTAAAGCAGTTGTCTTATCTACTTTTGCTTTTTTTAAAATTAAATCAACGTCAATAAAATCTTCTGACAAAATTGGTAAAACTTTCCTTTCAATCGGAGATAAAGACTCTATAATCTTTTTTTCTTCATCCATATCTATTTATAGATTTTAGGTTTTTAAGGTTTAGTGATTAGTAAAGTATATTATGGATTTCTTTTAATTTTTTTATATGCTCTTGCCTTTCTTTATCTAAATTGTATTTTGTGCTGTGGATTATTTTTGTCAGTTCTGTTCCTGCAATTACTTTCGGAAGAATAACATAATCCGCGCCTTTCTTGTAAAATTCTAAAGCATCGTCTATTGTTTGAGCTGTCAAGATAATAGTTATTTTTTCATTTTTTTCTTTAATTTTTTTAAGCAACCTTAAATTGTCGTCGGCATTAGGTACAGTGCTCACAACTAATTTAAGCTTTTCAAAATTAATACTATCTAAAAGTTCTGGACTTCCAAGGTCGCCGTAAATGCATGAAATTTTCTTGTTAATCAAAGCATTGATAATCTCTGGATTATGATCAATTACAAGAACTTCTTTTTTTCTGCGCTTCATTAAATCTTTTAGGATAATGCTTCCCATTCTATGAGAGCCAACGAGTAAAATTTTCTTTTCTTCCTTATCAATATACGAAAGGTTTTCTTTGACTGGCAAGAATTTAAAAACTCTCAACGGTTTTTTTACAAATCTATTTATTTCTCTTTTGTAGTTTATTAAGTAAGGAGTTATAGACATTGTTGTTATTGTTGCTAAAATAATTGTGGAAAAAATTTGAGTATTCAAAACATTCAAGCTTACTCCGAGCATTCCGATAATTAATGAGAACTCAGAAAGTTGGGCGAGAGATATTGATGTCATGAAACTTGTCAACGGCCTGTAACCTTCAATTCTCAATAAGATGAGAGTAACAAAAGGCTTAACTAAAAATGTTATTAAAAGTAAAAACAAAAATAAATCAATCCGCATTCCTTTGAGAATTATTTGCATGCCAAGAGCAACAAAAAACAAAATTGCGAAAAAATCTCTCAAAGGAGAGATTCTTGATTCTAATTCTAATTTAAATGGAGAGTTAGCCAAAGAAACTCCGGCAATAAACGCTCCGATAACAATTGACAAGTTTGAGATATATGTTAAAATAATAAACACAAATAGGACAGCAAGCGACGACAATAAAAGCAATTCTGTTGAACGCGCAGCAAATTTAAACAGAGGATTTAAGATAAATCTTTGAAGGAAAATCGCAATCCCTAAAATAATAAATAATTTTACAATAGACATTATAATCGGAACAATAGCAAAACCACCAGCCGTAAAAACTATAATTGCAATAATAGCAGCAAAGTCTTGCAAAAGCAAAATTCCGAGGATTAACCTTCCGTGCATCGTAACCAACTCTCTTTTATCAGACAAGAGTTTAACATCTACCATTGTTGAACTAAAAGCCATTATAATGCCTAAATAAACTGCTTGCATTGTTGTGAGATTTAAAGATTTGCTGAGAAGAATTCCAACAAGCGTGATGATAAAAATTTGGAATATTCCGACTAAAATAATTTTGTTAAGATTTGCTCCTTTAATTTTTTTAAAAGAAATTTCAAGTCCTGCAGTGAATAATAGGAAAGCGATTCCAATTTCTGAGAAAGCATAAATTATTTCAGTGTTTTTAACAAGCCCGAGAACTAATGGCCCGATTATTAGGCCAGTGATGATATAAGCAGGAATTAGCGGTTGTCTGAAAATTCTGGCAATAAAAGCTAAAATTGCAGAAACAATCAAAATAATTGCTATATCAAATATAATTGCCTCTTTTACAGAAAAATTTGTTAGATTCGCTGAAATTTCAGAAATCATCTGCATTGCATAACCTGTTATTGTTGCCATCTTAAATTCTTGTTCGTATTTAATTAATAGCGAGAGTTTTTAAGTTTTTGTTTGTGTTGCTTACTTATTCAAAATTCACGAGATAAATGAGCATTTATCAATTTTTTGCGAAAATTTTAGAGTTTTAATTATGAAATGCGGCCGGCATAACAGAAGATTAAAGCTATTTATTAAAGTCTCATCGCAAGTTGTTAATGTGCTTTCTA
Source organism: Candidatus Woesearchaeota archaeon (assembly GCA_964398135.1). Taxonomy (GTDB): domain Archaea; phylum Nanobdellota; class Nanobdellia; order Pacearchaeales; family GW2011-AR1; genus CAYNLR01. Next base: position 2,744 of record CAYNLR010000003.1, on the reverse strand, counting down.
CCACAACTTTAAAAACTCACAATATCAATTAAATAAATGAAACAACCGCCAAGAATAATAAAAATATTTTCAAAATTTACAATTGCAGGGATTATTTGTGCTTTAATTAATTTATTTGTTTTATTTTTTCTTACAGAATTTTTGCATGTTTATTATTTAATCTCTGCTGTGATTTCATTTATAGTCGGAACCTCAACAAACTTTACTATCAATAAAACATGGACTTTTCGCGAGAAGTTTAATCACAGATTATTTACAAAATCTCTAAAATTTCTGATAATAAATTTATTTACTCTCATGATTAATATTGCTCTTTTATTTTTCCTTACAGAATTTTTTCATATTTACTATTTAATCTCTCAAATCTTTGCTATGGGGATAACCGGAATATTGAATTTTCTTTGTCATAAAAAATTAACATTTTCGTATCAATAACTTTAAAATATTTAACATTCTTATTTAGATATGGAGAATCAGGAAATAGTTAAGGAAGATTCAAAATTTAGCAAAGCTGAAAAAGAGGAAGAGTTGCAGGAGAAGGTTGAAGCAGTTCTTTTCATTGCCGGCAAATTTCTTAAATTAAGTGAGTTGGTTATGCTAACAGATATCAATCCGATAATGTTGAAAGAAATCTTAAAGAGAATTGAAAGAAAATATTCCAAAGGGGCGATTAGAGTTGTTTGCAGGAACGATTCATGGAAAATGGATGTAGCGGAAAAATATTATTTTCTCGTCAATAAAATAGCAACAGGAACCTCAGAATTTACAAAAGCAGAAAAAGAAACTCTTGCTGTTATAGCTTATAAAGAACCGGTTAAGCAGTCAGTAGTTATAAAAATTCGTGGAAATAAAGCTTATGAGCATATAAAAAAGTTTATCGAATGCGGACTTGTGAATGCGAAGAAATCAGGACGTACAAAAGAGCTTACATTAAGCGAGGAATTTGATAAATACTTCTCTTTATCTAAAAAGAAAACTGGAGGAGAATAATGGCAGTCCTTCCATATATTTATCTTGGATATATGTTTATCTCACTTTACTTTCTCTCTTTCTTCCTTTTACTTTTTTTTAGAAATCGGAAAACTTTTTGGAAATATCCAAAAGCAAAAAAAAATTATTCTGTTTCATTTATAATTCCTGCTTACAATGAAGAAAAAACAATTGTAAAGACAATAAAGCATATTTTTGCTTCAGATTACAAAAATATAGTCGAAGTTATAGTTGTGAATGACGGCTCAACAGATAAAACTCGGGAGAAAGTTGAGAAACTTTTGAAAAAATATCCAAGATTGAAATTAATTAACAATAAAAAAAATTTAGGAAACGCCGCGAAATCTCAGAATGTCGGATTAAAACATGCGAAAGGTGAGATTATAGGAATTGTTGATGCTGATTCTTACATTGCTAAAGATGCTGTTAGGAAAATGATGGGATTTTTTAATGATCCTAAAGTTGGAGCAGTTACATGCCCATCTCGCCCGATAAATAAAAAAAAATTTATGGAACGTTTACAGGCAATTGAGTATAGTGTTATTTCTTTTACTCGTAAACTTCTTGATTATGTTGATTGCATTTATGTGACTCCTGGAACTCTTACTTTATATAGGAAAAAAGCCCTTAAAGATATTGGTGGTTTTGATGAGAATAATATGACTCAAGATATAGAGGCAACTTGGGCTTTAACTTTAAAAGGATGGGGAAGAAGAATGTGTTTGCCTACATATGTAGAGACAACTGTCCCAAACAAATTTAGGAAATGGTTCGCTCAAAGAAAAAGATGGAATATAGGCGGCTTACAATGCATAAATAAATATAAAAAATATTTTTTGAAAAAAGGCATCTTAGGATTCTTTATAATACCTCTCTTTGCAATTTCAACATTTCTTGGTTTAGTGGGACTGTCAATTTTTGTTTATCTAACCTTATCCCGAATTATAAACCAATACCTTTTAATTAAATTTTCATTGGTAGCAAATACTGCAATAGTAACTCTTGGAGAATTTTATTTTACCCCATCAGTGTTAAATTACCTTGGAATTGTGCTTTTTATTTTTGGAACTCTGTTCACTCTTTTAATTTTACTTACACTAAGAGAGATGCCACAAAAACAAAAGTTTTTTAATATTCTATTCTTTATGCTCATATATCTATCATCGTATCCTTTTATAATGATTGCTTCAATTTATGATTTAATATTCGGAAAAGCAAAATGGAGATAAAATGTTAAATCAAAAACACGCATTTTGGGAAGCTCTTATAATCACTCTTTTTATATTTGGTTTAGGAATTTTGATTGGAATTTTTATCGAAAATTCTCGTGCGGCTAGAATCTCCGAGATTTATTTAAAGTCAGAAATAAACCTCTTGGATATTCAAATTCAGTCAGACTTAATCAATTCTAAGGTTGATTGCGATCAAGCAATTAAAAAAAATATAGAATTTGGTGATAGGATTTATGAAGATGCCAAAAAACTTCAGAGATATGAAGACGCAAACAAAATAACAGACTCATTGAAGGAGCAGCATAAAAGATACGATCTTCTGAGACTTTTATTTTGGTTGAATAGTATAAAATTAAAAGAAAGATGCGGAGATTCTTTTCATACTGTTGTTTATCTCTATGATTATAGCCTTAAGAATAGAGAGGAAAGAGCAAAACAGAAAGTTTTTTCAAGATTTTTACACGAGTTAAAAAAAGAGAAAGGAGATGATGTTATGCTAATTCCTATTGCAAAAAAATTAAA
>CAYNLR010000002.1:0-18504 GCA_964398135.1 Candidatus Woesearchaeota archaeon | reverse complement strand
AACTTATTCCCAAACACCGGAAGTGATAATAGTGGCTAAAGACGAAGAGGAAGGAGGAAACGGAGCATGGGCTGTAGTCTCTGCAAATACAATAAATAGTACTGATTGGTCTACTTTTGTAGATGAGTATCTTGAATCTGATAGGTCTCATACAACAGAGCCTGTAATGGCAATGTCTTTTGAATCTGCTGGAAGTTATAATAGTGCTCCTCAAAGTTGGTGGGATGACTCTTGGAAATATAGACAAGAAATAAATATAACAAATCAAATAAATCAAAATCTTACAAATTACCAAATTTTAATAGAATTAAATTCATCAAATGTTGGCTCAAACTTTGATTGGAGTCAAGATAAAAACGCAACAAGATTTACTTACTATAATGCATCAAACAACAACGAGACAGAAATTCCTTATTGGATAGAATCTTGGAATTCCTCTCAACAAACAGCAAAGATCTGGGTTAATGTAACTTTAATTCCTGCAAGCACGACTGATTTGGGATTAGGAGAAGGTATTGCAAGAATCTACATGTATTACGGAAATCCTGATGCTGAACCAGCTTCAAACGGAACAGCAACATTCGAGTTCTTTGATGATTTCTCTGGAACAACTCTTGACTCAAATAAATGGGAAGAAGATGCTGTAAATGATATTACTCATACAATAAACAATTACTTCAGATTTGAAGATGCAACTAAATCAGGAAGTACATATTGGATTTATGACGGAACAGACACAGGAAGCCAGCACCAAGCAAAATGGACTCCAATAAATAATTTCATAATTGAATGGAGCTCAGAAATTAGTGATACAGCATCAAATCAAATGGGAGAAGGTTATGTTGGTTTAATTGCAGATGATAATACAACTATTGTTGTTGCAGGACACGACGATTGGTCTGGAGGTTCTACATTGCCAAGAAGAGGAATTGTTTCTGAAAATACTGGAACAGCAAGCGGCGGCTACACTAAACATTCATCTTATCCTTGGTATCGTAAAGAGTGTTCTTCAACAGACAAAACAAACTGGAAAATTGAAAAGAACGGAACAAGTGTTAGGGTTTATGATGGCGACGGTCTTGCTTTGACAGTAACTATCTCCTCTGCAGTTTCAAAAATAGCTTTAGCAGCCGGAGCATACGGAAGCTATCCTTTCTTAGATTTTGTTGAGGTAAATAATTTGAGAGTAAGAAAATATGCATCTCAAGAGCCAAGCTATGCGATTGGTGAGGAAGAAGTGGGGAATGTTAGCTTAGATGTTAATATAGTTTATCCAGAACCTGTTACTTATAATTCAGTTGTTACAGAATTAAATTACACTTATATTAATAATTCTGCTCCTTTAGATAGTTGTTGGTATAGTTTGAATAATGGCATTACTAATATAAGCATTACTTGTGGGCAGAATGTTAGTGGATTAAATGCAGAGGACGGAACCCATACATGGACTATTTACATGAATGATACATTGGGAAATTTTGTAGAAGATTCAGTTACTTTTAGTGTTGATACTTCAATACAACCCTGGTGGAATTTCTCGTGGGCTAAAAGAAAGGAAATAAGTATTCAAGGAATCGGCAGTGCTTTGACTTCTTATCAGCTCGGCTTGATAATTAATTTAACAGATATTTATAATTCAGGTTATTTAAATGAGACATGTGCTGATTTAAGGTTTGTAAATTCTTCAAATGATGAAATTGATTATTGGATTGAAGAATGTAATGTTAGTGGAGGAAATTCTAAAATATGGGTTGAGGTTCCGTATATAGGTGCTTCAGGAAAAACTAAAATTTACATGTACTACGGAAATCCTGATGCTGAACCAGCTTCAAACGGAACAGCAACATTCGAATTCTTTGATGATTTCTCTGGAACAACTCTTGACTCAAATAAATGGGAAGAAGATGCTGTAAATGATATTACTCATACAATAAACAATTACTTCAGATTTGAAGATGCAACTAAATCAGGAAGTACATATTGGATTTATGACGGAACAGACACAGGAAGCCAGCACCAAGCAAAATGGACTCCAATAAATAATTTCATAATTGAATGGAGCTCAGAAATTAGTGATACAGCATCAAATCAAATGGGAGAAGGTTATGTTGGTTTAATTGCAGATGATAATACAACTATTGTTGTTGCAGGACACGACGATTGGTCTGGAGGTTCTACATTGCCAAGAAGAGGAATTGTTTCTGAAAATACTGGAACAGCAAGCGGCGGCTACACTAAACATTCATCTTATCCTTGGTATCGTAAAGAGTGTTCTTCAACAGACAAAACAAACTGGAAAATTGAAAAGAACGGAACAAGTGTTAGGGTTTATGATGGCGACGGTCTTGCTTTGACAGTAACTATCTCCTCTGCAGTTTCAAAAATAGCTTTAGCAGCCGGAGCATACGGAAGCTATCCTTTCTTAGATTTTGTTGAGGTAAATAATTTGAGAGTAAGAAAATATGCATCTCAAGAGCCAAGCTATGCGATTGGTGAGGAAGAAAACTCTCCTCAATCTGTAACCTCTAAATACAAAATTATAGGAGAGTGGGGACATGTTTTGAATTTACAAAGCTCTTGGACAAAGGTAACTTTCCAGCACGAATTTGAAGACAAGCCAGTAGTAGTATTTAGTGCAGAATATGATTATAATTATAATGACTTGCCTTGCCATCCAAGAATAACTAATGTCACTACAACTGGCTTTTTAATTAGAGCAGAAAATTGGAGCTATTCTGCTTGTCCTACTTCTAATTTCAATGCTTATTGGCTTGCTATGGAAAAAGGAGTACATAATGTTAGTTTAGACGGCAGTGTTGTTAGAAGAGTTGAAGTAAGGAATTTCACGATGTCTGCTTCTGCTTGTGGTTCTGGGGCCAATCCTACTAACTGGATTTATTCTGCTAATGAAAGAATCTTTCAAACTTCATGGAGCCATCAGCCTTTAGTCTTAGCTTCTGTGCAAACCGCTAACGATGATGATTTTATCGCTACCTATATTCATGGATGCGGCACTACTGGAACATGGAATACTACTTGCGTAGAAATTGGTTTAAATGGTATGGAAAATGACGGAAGTTATCAACCTTGTACCTTACATACTTCTGATGAAGAAGGTGGTTATATTGCTTGGGAAATGGATTCGAGTTGGAGTGATGCAGAATCAAGAGATAATTCAGGAGTTTTTGGCGACGGAAATTTAGGTTATTATTATTGGGAAGCTTATTGGGAATCTGATAGTGTTCAGGGTACAGATGATGACCCTTATCCTCTTTCATCTTATTATGTAACATTAAGCAAAACATATGACGATGGAGCAGCTTTTGCTTCTGGAATAAGAATAGATGGAGATAATGGTATTTTGCCTGCTTTAGATTTTGATGCAGGAACAAATAAAGTTTATGAGGTTGCTGATGAAGATAGGTTTGGGGATAGCGAACAAGCTCATACTGAAGAACCTTGGCAGGTATTATTCTTTAATTCAAGTTCTGGTTATATTTTTAGTGATAAAACTAATCCTGCTCCACTAATTAGCAATGTTAATGCTACGGATATTACAGATTCTTCAGCTAAGATTGTATGGGCAACAGACCAATTATCTAATTCGAGTGTAAATTATGGCACAACTCTTTCTCTTGGTAGCAAATCAAGTGATGCCAAGTTTGTTACAAGTCATTCTGTGATTCTTTCAGGTTTGAGTGCAAATACTTTATATTACTATAACGTAACTTCATGCAATTCTGTTGGTTTGTGTACTACAAAAGGAGTTTATAATTTCACTACAATAAGCGGAACACCGCCTACTATTTACAACATAACTCCTGCAACAGGAAGTTATGCAAGCAATCCGGTAACTCTTTCAGCATCTACAACAGAAAATGCAAATTGTCAGTACTCCACTAATTCTAATTTCACTTACGGAACAGGGACTGACTTTACAAACGGCCAAGGAACAATGTTCCATTCAACTTCTTTAGGAGATTTAAGTGATGGAAGCCATACTTATTACATTAAATGTGAGGATATGAGCGGAAATGCAAACGATGACTCTAACCAAGGACAAACTACTTTTACTGTTGATGCTTATGCTCCTGAAATTATTCTCTATGAACCAATAAGTGGAAAAGTAGATTATGGTACAGACACTTTATTTAATTGGAGCGTGTCAGATAATTATGATAGTAATATAGAATGTAAATTGTATGTTGATGACATTCTAAAACAAGAAGGAATTTTTGTAAATAATGGGAGTTATGCAAATGTAAGTTTAGCTGTGGATTATGGTGCTCATAACTGGACAGTGAAATGTTATGATAATGTTAATAATTCCCAAGAAACAACAAACTGGTTTTTTTATGGCGAGGTGCAGAAAACTTCTATCGGAGAAATTGGGAGAGTTAGTATAAATGCTTCTAATTGGACATTAGTCACGCTTTCTCAAAATTATGTATCTCCGGTAATAGTTACAAGTTATGAATTTCCTTATACAACGAGTGTTCCTTCGGTTTCAGTTAGAATGAGGAACGTTAATTCAAACAGTTTTGAAATTAAATTGCAGTTAGCTAATTCAACAGCTTCTCCTGATGATGTCGGTAATTTGAATGTTACTTATTTAGTGGTTGAGGAAGGAGCTCATTATCTTGAAGACGGGACAAGAATAGAAGCTCATAAATATGACACTAATACAGTTTCAAGTGCTGCAAATGGTTGGACGAATGCTGATAGTAAAACCTATACACACACTTATTCTTCTGCTCCGATAGTTTTACATCAAGTTATGACTTATAATGATCCTAATTGGATTACCACTTTTGTTTCTGCTGACGGAGATAACACAAATCCTCCGACAACTTCAGGATTTCAAATAAGCTTGAATGGAGCTGAGGGTTATAACACACACGGTACAGAGACAATAGGATATATTGTGATAGAAAGAAATAACGGAACAAATCTTGGCAAACTTTATGAAAGCAGAATTTCTGGAGATTCAATTACAGGTGTGGGAAGCGATACTTCATGTACAGCTGGTGAGAACAATATTGGTTTTAAAAATACTTATTCTTCTTCTCCGCTTGTTGTTACCTCTATAAATAGCATGGACGGAACAAACGGTGGTTGGGCTTCTATTTGTCAGATATCGGCTTCAAGCGTTCATTTAAGAGTTGAAGAAGACCAATTCGGAGATTCTGAGAGGAGCCACATTAGTGAGGATTTAGGATTTTTTGTTTTTGAATCAGCAGGATTAATTTATAGTAATACAACTTTAGATATCCCTACAATTTCAGAGGTTAATGCTACAAATGTTACAGATTCTTCTGCTATAATAAACTGGAACACTAATATAACTTCAAATTCGAGTGTTTATTACGGATTATCCAACGGAAGTTATTTATTCAAAGGAGATAGCAGTTATATTTTAAATCATACAATTAATCTTGTTTCTTTACTTGAAAATACAACTTATTTTTATGTTGTAGAATCTTGCAGCCAAAGCACAGGAACTTGCAATGTTTCAGGGACTTATAATTTTACAACCTCTGTTGGGACTCCTCCTGTAATTTATAATATAACTCCGGCTAATGGAAGTTATGCAAGCAATCCGGTAACTCTTTCAGCATCTACAACAGAAAATGCAAATTGTCAGTACTCCACTAATTCTAATTTCACTTACGGAACAGGGACTGACTTTACAAACGGCCAAGGAACAATGTTCCATTCAACTTCTTTAGGAGATTTAAGTGATGGAAGCCATACTTATTACATTAAATGTGAGGATATGAGCGGAAATGCAAACGATGACTCTAACCAAGGACAAACTACTTTTACTGTTGATAGTGAAGCCCCTAAGATAACTTTGTATCATCCGCCAGACGGCTCAAAACAAGGGAACCCTGTATTTTTCAATTGGAGTGTTGAAGATAATATAGACGAGGTTTTAATTTGTAATTTGACAATCAATAATGTTGTTAAAGATAGTAAAGAAGTTAATAACGGAAGTGTTGGGAATTCAACTATCTCTTTAGATGACGGCGGTTATTATTGGTATGTTACATGTTGGGACGATGCCGGAAATGTAAATACAAGCGAGACGAGAAGTTTCAGTGTCGGAGCGACTATGATTGTGAATGTTACAACAGACAAAAGCCAGTATCATCAAGGAGAAAATGCTATTATAAGAGTAAATACAACAGATTCTATCTACAACCCTTTACAAACAAACACGACAACAGACATAATCTTTGGTGAGGTATTGGAAGGAAGTACTGTTTGGTGGAATTCTTCTTGGAAATATAGAAAGGCATACAAAATTCAGGAGAATTCAAGTACTGATTTAAGTGAATATCAGATTAAAATAACTTTAGATACTCTTGCCTTAATAAACGAAGGAAAAATGCAAGATGATTGTAGAGATATAAGAGTGGTTGACCAGCAGCAAAGAGTTTTAGATTTTTATATCCAGAATTCAAGCTATGACGGTTGCAACACAACAAATACTTCAATTTGGGTTCAATTAAAATCATTAAACGCAAACAAGACTACTTTTATTTATATTTACTACGGAAACAACAACACAAGCTCAATGAATGGTTATGGCGCATTCAATTACTCTTCTATCACTCCTTTGTATTATGTTGTTTCTAATGATATAAGTAATGTTGATGTTATAAGTTTTGTCGACGGAAATAATGTTACAAACGGCACAACTTATGTAATTTTGGATAAAGGAGAGAGAACAAGTTTTGCAGTGAATCAAGGAAGTGTGATAAGTGCTACAGGGCCGATTTTTGCTGCAGGTAATGAAAATGCAGTAGATGCTTTAGTTCCGATTTCCTTTGCTTCTAAAGAATTTGTTTATGCAGTGAATAGATTTAATGATGTTTGGCATGTTTACAGCCCATTCGGAAATGCTACTGTTTGCATTTATGACGGAAATGATGGTTCTGGATGGAATCTTGTAGGAAGTTGTTTCAATGTTACAAAAAATAATGCAACCACTGTAACAAGAAATATCGGAGGAACTTCAAGTACTGTTGATGCTACAACTACTTCAGCGGTTAAAATTAATTCTACTTATCCTGTTTTGATTACTCACGACACAGACCAGCCGAGTGATGCTTTTGTTTTATATCCTGCGAGCACTGATTGGTGGGGTGTGCCTGGAACAAGAATGACAATAGGTGTTTTAGAAGACAACACTCATATTACTGTTTATTGGAGTGATGGTACAAGTTCAAGTTATACAAGGAATCATGGTGAAGACATATATTTTGGAAGCTTAAATACTGGTGGTCAAGAAAGAGCTGTGCATGTAGTTGCGAACAAACCTATTGGTGTTACTCAGGAAGCTGATCAAGACGGATATGAAATGACCACCTTCTTGCCTGAAAAAGAATTAGCAAATGAATATTACATTCCTCACACAGCTTCTTATATTACAGTTGCAGCTTCTTATCCTAATACAAATTGTACTCTTTACAATAATGCAGGCGGGATTTTAGCGAGTGGTTTGACAACAGGAAACCATCCAAGGCCTTATCCGAGTAAGTGGTATTACGGTCCTGACCATTCTGGCAATAACATTCCAGCAGGTTCAAGATTGGTTTGCGATAATCCTGTTTTCGCTTATTATGAGCAGTATGGTGACGGAGGAGATGATGATGAACATAATGTATGGGGAGTAAAAAGTTCAAGGAAACAAGCTATTTCAAGTCCTGAGATAATTGCAAACGGAAGTGAAGAAATGTTTGTTGAAAGGAATAAAAGCCAAACAGACTCTTCTGGTTATCATAGTTTTACCTTCAGTACTTTCAATAAAACTCTCGGGAATTATAGTGCAGTAACTTTGGCATCTGCAGAAAACTACAATAACGGAACAGGTATTGCTTATTTTGAAATTTTAGAGGCTCTTGAAAATACTCCTCCTAATGTAACTTTAATTTCTCCTGAAGATAATTACTTTTTCAACACAACAAACATTGTTTTGATTTATAATGTTAGTGATGTTGATGACAATATTGCAAATGCAACTTTAATTTTAAACGGCAAGAGAAATATGACAAATCAATCAGAAGTCTTAAACAATCAATTGAATAACTTTACTTTAATTTTGAGCGAAGGAAAATATAATTGGACAGTAAATGTTACAGACACGCAGAATGCTGAAGGAACAGATGTTAATATCAGAACATTTGCTGTTGATACACATCCGCCTTTAATTACTCTTCATAACCCTCTCAATAACGAGAGTTTTGATTATAGCAATATAGTATTTAATTTCAGTGTTGCAGATAATTTGGATTTGAATTTGACTTGTGATTTAATTATAGATTCTATAGTTTATGAAGATGATTTCAATGCAGAGAACGGCAGTTATATCAACTTTACTGAAAGTCTCGGTGCAGGAACTCATTATTGGAATGTTACATGTTGGGATGATGCAGGCAATGTAAACACAAGCGAGACAAGAAACTTTACAGTTACTGACGAACCTCCGGTTGTGATTTTAGTAACTCCTAATGAAACCTATTCAACTACAGGAAATATAACTTTAGAATATAATGTGAGTGATAATAACGGAATTATAAAAACTGTTTTAATTTTAAACGGCGAACCAAACATTACCAATCAATCAGCAGTCTTAAACAATCAAATTAATAATTTCACTTTAACAAATCTCGGAGAAGGGTTCTATACATGGGATGTTAATGCTACAGACACAGGAAATTTAAGCGCAGTAAACGGCACTCCAAGAACTTTCATTGTTGATAGAAATGCTCCTGTAATTAGTTTAAATGAACCTTTAAATGACACAACTTTCAATGTTTCTTCTTTAAGTTTCAACTTCACTGTTACAGATACCTTGGATACTAACTTAATTTGTAGCTTGTATGTAGGAGAAAAAAATGATTCAAACTTTGAAGCTCAAAACGGCACCTTGACTAATAGAGTTATTACAGGCTTAACAGACGGTGAGAAAATTTGGAATGTTACATGTCAGGATGATGCAGGAAATATAAATGTAAGCGAGAATAGAGTGATTACCATAACAGAATATCCAACAATTAATCTAACAACTCCTAACAACACTTTTTTCAATACAACAACCTTTAATTTAAGTTATGTTCCTTTGGATAATACTGGCTTTGAGTCTTGTTCGTTGTATATAGACGGCCAATGGAATCAAACAGAAACTATTGGTGTTAAAAACGGAGAAGAAAATAATTTTACAGTTTCAGGGATTAGTGCAGGCCAGCACTCTTGGTATATAAATTGTACAGATACTTATGGCTTGGTGAATGTTTCAGAAACAAGGTATTTCACAGTTGATATTGATAATTTAAATGTTACTTTATTAGCTCCTCCTTCTGGTTCTCAACTTTTCACAAGCTCGGTTGAGTTTAGTTATAATGCGACTGATGATATTGATCCGGTGATAGATTGTAATATAACAGTGAATGGGCAGATAATGGATAGTTATAATGCTACTAATGGCGCTATAACTAACAGAACCATTAACTTTAGTGAAGGAGGAACAAAGTACTGGAATGTTACATGTCAGGATGATGCAGGAAATACAGTAACGAGTGAAACATGGAATTTCACTTTAGCTTTTGCTCCTACTGTAACTCTAACAAACCCTCCTAACGGAACTGCTCAAAATACCTCAACAATTGTTCTTTATTATGAGGTAACAGACGACAATAATGATATTGCAAATGCAACTTTAATTTTAAACGGCGAACCAAACATGACAAATCAATCAGCGGTAATAAACGAACAAGAAAATAATTTCACAATTACTTTAGGAGACGGCATTTATACATGGACAGTTAATGTTACTGATGAAACTAATTTAGTCGGGACAGACCCTAATGTCAGAACCTTTATTATAGATACTCATGCTCCTAACATTACTCTTCATCAGCCTGAAGAAAATGAAAATTTAACATGGAACAATATAAGTTTCAATTTTACCGCTATTGATAATGTTGATCAGATTTTGAATTGTACTTTGTATATAAATGGCAGTGTGGAGAAAAGCAATATAAATGCAAATAATGGAACAGAAACAATAGTTTATGTTGTTAAACCTGACGGAAATTATACATGGCAAGTTTATTGTGAAGATGATGCTCATAACTTTGTTTATAGCGAGACAAGAAACTTCACGATGCAAGCTCTTCCTAATGTAACTTTAGTTTCTCCTGAAAATAATTATAGGACAAATCTTACCTCTATAACCTTCAAATATATCCCTGACGACCCTATTGGAATTACTAATTGTTCTCTTTATATTGATGATTCATTTACAGATTATGATGAAGCACCTGAAGTAGGAGCAGTTAATAGTTTTGTTGTAAATAATATAGAAGAAGGAAAACATAATTGGACTGTTGAATGTGTAGATGCGGCTCCTGATTATAATGTTTATGCTCCGCCTGTTAGAACCTTTACAATTGATTACACTCCGCCAGCAATTTTCTTAGAAAAGCCAAAGAACGATTCTGGAGTTGATATTAACGAAGGAGAAGTTGAATTTACATGGAGAGCTGTTGATAAATATGCAGACCCTCTGAGATGTAATTTAACTATTGATGGAGAGGTTAAAAAGGAAAATATATTGGTTACTAACAATGTTTCAAATACCGAAGCAGTAGCGGTTTCTGAAGGCTTACATTACTGGAATGTGACATGTTGGGATCACGATATACCAAGTAATGTAAATACAAGCGTAACTTGGAGTTTTAACTATACCTATCCTGATTTTATGGTTAACTTGAGTAGCATTAGTTTCAATAATAGCGAACCTGAAGAGAATGAAAATGTTTTGATTAATGTCACAGTATATAATTTAGGAGGGGCAAGCTCTTCTGATGTTGTTATTAAGGTTTATAAAGGAGATCCAGATAACGGCGGCACTCAAATTGACGGCGATAAATTTTTGGACATAGAGAAGTACAGCAAAAATTATACGAGCGTAATTTGGAACGCTTCTTTAGGAACATCTTCAATATATGTTGTAGTCGACCCACCAACTTCTACAAACGGAAGTTTTGAGGAATGGAATGAGTCAAACAATAAAATAAGTAAAAACATAAGTGTTGGGGGGTGGGGGTTCTTTTACGGGAATATATCCTCTTATAGCGAGTATAAACTTGCCGATACTAATGGCAGTAAATTGGTAAAATGGCTTGCCAGTGACTTCAAAAAAGGAAACGTTTATGCTTGTGATTATGAGTCAAGTATTTCTTGGTCTGATTTAAAAGCAATAGGAAAGACTATTTCAGGAAGTAACGCAAGCATTAATGATTTTTCAGATATAGATTCCTTGCTTAATATGTCTGATTTTAACGATTCTGTTTACAATGTTTATACAGATAACGGGAATGTTAAAAATACAACAGACATTATAGTTTTTAATCACGAAATTAAAGAGGTGCCGATTGCAAATTCAATCAATAATTCTAATTTTGTTACAGGAATTTTATGGGATGCGAGTGATGATGGTGGAGATGAAGAGTTTAGTCAAGCAGATAAAGAAGATTTGGTTTTTGTAGCTAAATTAAATAAATCTGCTCAAGGAGCTTACGGGATTTATGATTATGAGTTAAGGGTTCCTGCAAAATTAAGAGAGTATTATGATGAGGATATTTATTCGATTGTCTTTTATGTCGAGATTAATTAATGGCAAAATTAAAATTAGTCTTTAATTAAACTTTCTGGTTTTTTCCAAATTGTTTTGCTTTCTAAGTTATAACTTCTAAAGTTCTTTAAACTCTCGTATTGGTTTTCGGATATATCCACAAAAAATATTTTAAAATTATGTTCCTCTTTTATTTTTTCGCATAACTTATTTATTTTGTCTGTTGGCAAGAAATCTCCGACTACAATTACTTTTGCCTCTTTTGGCTGTTTTGATTCTAAAATAATCCTTTTTACCCGGGGGTGTTTAGAAACCTCATTAATAAATATTTCTAAAGGCGTATTTTCTTTTTTTAGTAATTTTTCTAATGCAAAAGTTTTTTCATTTTTTTCTAATTGGTATACTCTTATTTTCCCTATAACTATTGATTTTATAAATTTCTTTTTAATGAGTTTATTTAAAATTCTTGAAGTTGTCGCTACATTAACTTTTGAAAGTTCTGAAATTTCTGTTAAGCTATATTGCTTTTCAGGATTATCTAAGAAAATATTTATTATTTCAATTATTTTTTCATCAAACAGGTCTTTTAAAATTTCCATTTTGTTCGCAACTACCCTAAAATTTTATAAATTTCAGCTTTTAAATATCTTTTCATTATTGAAAAAATATTCCATTTTTAATTTTTTATTTCATTATTGAAAAATACGAAACATTTATAAATACTAAATTTCTTTTTATTTCAACCTATTATAATTTGAAAGGAGGAAAAAAGAGGTAGGATGAAAATAATTAAGGGGTTGTTAGTGTTGTGTTTAGTGACAGCTATGCTATTTTCAGTAACAAACGTTATGGCAGTAGTTCCTTATGGAGCAACAATTACTGAAGAAAAATCAGAAACAGCTCCTGCAGATTCTCCAGGAAGTGATGAGGCAATTGCAGGAAATGTAACCGAGTTGACTATCTTCGGTTATTCAACAACTCAATCATGGCAGGGTTACTTCGGTAATGTTTCTGGTACTATCCAGTTAGCTGATGCAAATGATAACGTAATGTACAATTGGTCATTAGCAAGTCCAGAAGGTGAAGTTTATGCTGCAAACCAGAGCGTTACTTGGACACACATCCAGTGCTTTAACTTTACTGCAGACGGAACTTTTGCAGATGATTCTGCACAAGCTGGAGCTACAAGTCTTTATGGAATGAATCTATCGCAATTAGAATCCCTATTTGACATAGCTCCAGACGATGTAGATGGTGTTGACGAAACTTTCAGCTTAATTGGCCCAGGAACTCATGATTTATTCTACACAAACAATCTTGAATTTAGTGAGGGAGAGTGCAGAAATACAAGAATTTATAGTGATGCTGGAAAAGGAGAAAACGACAAATTTGAAGAAGTATTATTGTATGATCCTGACAACAAGATTGTAGTTTTCACATCAATCCTTGATGAAGAAGATGTAGCAGGATTCGATGATGCTTATCATGATTTTGAGATGTTAGTATTAGAAAACGGACACGGCACAGACACGCAAACTACAACATATTACTTTTATGTAGAGCTAGAATAAAAATTGTTTTTATTTTTTTTAATTTCATAATCGAAAGAAAGAGTAAATAAAAATTAAAAATTGAAAGATGAGTAATAAAAAAAAGGAAAAAGCACTCAAGTTAGTGGTTTTATTATTTTTGAGTTTTGTAAGCGCTATTATAATATTTATGAGTTTTTCGTTGATAAGTGCAGCAGACCCGCAAGGACCTGATGAATTAAGTATCATTTCTAATGAAACAAAAGGCGCCGTTTCTTCTAAAATGGTTAATATTTCAGGAGGGAGAATTGCTACTTTAACTTTAAACGCCACTATTCAAAATCCAAGGTGGAAAGCGTTTGTTGGAAATGTTACAGGTAAATTCACTTTAGACGATGCTTCTGGAAGTACAATTTATGATTGGACTCTTTCTTCTATTACTGGAAGAGTTTATTCAACAAGAACCTCTGGATCTGTGACATGGGAAAACATTAACTGTTCAAATGTCACAACTTTAGAGCAAGAAAATATAAATATGAATCACACAAATCCTGATGATAATCTTACTGCTACATTCAATACAAGCGAAGGAGCAACTCACCAGGCTTTTTATGTCGGTTCAGTATATATACCTGCTAATACTTGCCCTACCTTGAATCTTTATAGAAATAATGCAAGTGATGATAATCATTGGGAGGAAATAGCATTATACGATGGGAATTATATTGTTTATGCTTCAATTATCGAGGATGATGAAATTGGATTTGATGGTAAGACTTATGATTTCCAAATGATTGTTCCTGAAAACGGACTGCCAAGCTTCCAAGGAGCTACGGCTTATTACTTGTACTTAGAGATTGGAACTTAAATAATGAAAATGAAGGAAGAAACTATTAAAAATAAAATAAAAAATTATCGAAGAGCAATTTTTTTAGGAATTTTATTAGAGGTAGCTTTAATTTTCTTCATGTTTTTTTCTTATTTATCACCAATAGCTTTTGGTGAGATAGGAGGAAATGCTACTGTTGTTACTCAACTTCAGGTTGGAGAGGTTGCTCCAGAAGTTTTGAATGTTAGTATTGATAATGATGCATCAAATATTGTTTTGGTTGCTAATGATACAAAATTGGTTACTTGCGAGGCACTAATAAGAGACTTTAATAATGATAGCGATTTTAGTAATGTTTATGCTGAATTTTTCAATTCTTCATGGGGTGGAGCAGACGATAATAACGAGCATTATACAAATTATAGCTGTAGTATTAATACTTCTTTTGGAACATGGCACGGAATAGACGATACAATTTATACTGCTCTGGCTAATTGCACTTTTGAGGTGTGGTATTATGCAAATCCAGGAGTATGGAATTGTACTGTTGTTGTTAATGACACGAGCAACTGGAATGGAACAGGTAGTGATGATATTATAATGTCAGAGCTTTTGGCAGTAGGACTTCCTGATGTTGTAAATTACGGAACAGTTAATGCAACTTATGTTTCAGATGAACGAGAAATTAATGTAACTAATTTCGGGAATGTTGAGATTGACCTTGCTTTAAGTGGATATGCAGTGACTGAAGGTGACGGATTAGCAATGAATTGTACTTTAGGAAGCATAAAAAACATTTCAATTGAATATGAAAAATACAATCTCACAACCTCAATACCAGGAGTATTATCATTAAGCGAGTTTGAAGCTAATTATACGAATTTAACAAGCACTCCTGTAACCCGAGAATTTAATCTTGATTATAGACAGAACGATGCAGTAAATGATGTTATTAACGGAACTTATTGGAGAATTTATGTTCCTGTCGGAGTTGCTGGCAGTTGTCAAGGAAACATTGTGTTCGGAGCTGTTAAATCTACTTAATTTTTTATTGATTAGAGAAATACCGAAAATAATTATATTGCGGAGTGAGGCGAGCAACAAACTGCTTTGACTTCTTTTTAACAAAAATCTATAGCCTGGCGTGATGCTTAAAAAGCTGTGTCTTTGTCAAGAGAAAAATTTTTTTGAAGAAAAACACAAGATGATGAAAACAGCAACGAGATTTGTGTGAATTGCTTTGATTGGATTTCTGTCGTTTTTCTTATGGCCTTGCTTGTTTATGAAAACTTTATAGGCTTTTATTTACCCTTCAGAAATTTTTAATATCCGGATAATTTTGCAATTTGAAATTGAATTGATGATTAAAAGCTGGCGACTATTGATAATTTTTGATTGCTAAGTAAAACAAGCGCAATGTCGTTTTGATAAAACATTTTGAGTGTTTGAATAGCCAATTTGAAATTTTGTTGTTAAGGGAAATTAAAACATTATTTAGAAAAATATATAAAGACTAAAAAATAAATAATTCAAAAGGAGGTGGAAATAATGTTTTTAGAAAATTTGACAGGAATCGGAAAAATAGCGCCTTTTGGAGCAATTACAGGAATGTTTTTAGCTTTCGGAATATTGATGATTTTAATTTTAATAGGAATATACGTTTACTGTGCTCTTGCGTGGTCAACAATTGCTAAGAAACTTGGATACGACAAGCCGTGGCTTGCATGGATTCCGGTTGCAAATTTCTTTTTAATCCCAATACTGGCAAAGAAAAGCTGGGCATGGGGATTCATTTTTTTGCTACCTGTTGCTAATATTGTGTTCTGGATAATTTGGACATGGAACATTTTTGAACAGAGAGGATTTCCTGGAGCATTATCGTTATTTTATATAGGAATATTTATCCCAACATTTATTCTTCCGGTTATTAACGGGCTTGCGTTTATCGGAATATTGATTGTATACGGAATTGTTGCATGGAGCGAGCGAAGTTCTGAAACAACACAGCAAACACAGCAACCAACACAAGCAACACAAACTCAGTAAATAAATTTGTAAATTTTTTATTATTTTTTTAGTATGTTTTTAAATAGTGCAGGACAAGCAACAGCTGGGAGTGCTGGTAGTAGCGAGGCTATTATCTTTATTTTGACAATAATTATAATAATTGGTACTTTATTATCAATTGGGATTTATGTTTATACTTCTCTTGCGTTTAGAAAGATTGCGAGAAAATTGGGAAGGAGTGATGGAAATATTGCATGGATTCCGATTTTTGGAAAACCTATTTTAGCATCAAGGATTGCAGAAATGCATTGGTGGCCTATTTTATTTTTATTACCTTCTTTAATTAGCCCGCCACTTTTCTATTTTAGCGTTAAATCCCCCCACCCAATATTATTTTTTGTTTTGATTCTTATTATCTTTGTTGGTGGGATTGTTTTTAGTGTTTTTTATTGTATTTGGCACTGGAAAATGTTTGAAAAAGTCGGAAAACCGGGATGGTGGATTTTATTGTATTTTATCCCTTATGCTGGGCCGATTTTGTATCTTGTTTTTTTAGGAATCGCTGCGTGGAGTGAAGAGGATGTGATAACTGAAAGGAAAGACAAAAATAAGGCTTAAATTATTTAATTTTTTTGAGCACAATTTTATCAGCGATGATTTGGGATTTATTCCTGAGATTCTTTCTTGTTCCGAAAACTTCTATGCTATCTCCTTTTTTAAGAGGCAGGATTTTATTTGCGAAAACAATTATTTCTGTTTTGTTATTTAAATATATTGATATTTTATTATTGCTGTAAATTATTTTTGAGATTTTTCCGTGAGCAACAGGCTTTTGGTTTGTTGTTAAAAATAAAAGAAATAAAATTGCTAAAATTGAAGCGATAAAAAGAATTTTTTGTTTCATTTTTCAAGATTAGGTGAAACAGGCAGTTTTTATTGCAAGGCTTAGTTGTAAAATTCAAGCAGCATTTCAAATTTTTATTTTATATTGAATTCAACAATATCTTTATCTTTTAAAACATGTTTTGGGCCAACAATCTGTCCTGAAAATTTTGAAGACGGCCCCCAAATTTTTATTTGTTTTATTTGCGGCATCTTTTTAAAGATTTTCTCTGCAAGTTCTTTTATTTGAGAATTTTGTTTAAGGATGACAGGTTCTTTACTCACCTCTTTTTTCGGCTCTTTTGTATAAACCCTGATAACTCCGAATGATTTGAAAATTTCTTTTTTTAGTTGTTCTAATTCTTGTTCTGGTGTTTGATTTGAAATTACAAAGAAATTATATTTTTTAGTTTGAAGCGTTGAACATATTTTCCTTTTTTCATTCTCGTTTAACAAATCTGATTTATTGAATATAATTATTTTTTTTGCACTTGAATTTTTTGTAAGTTCATTAATCTCGGTTAGTTGTTCAAGATTGTCTATTACTATTAAAAGGGTGTTGGCAACATTGATTAAACTCTGTTCTGTATCCGGGAACGGAGGCATGTCAATTAGTTGAATTTTTATATCCTCGAAATTCATTGTTCCGAGTTGTGGTTCGCGAGTTGTGAAGGGATATGAAGAAATTTTTGCTTCCTGATTTGTTAGTTTTTTGAAGAGTGTTGATTTGCCTGTGTTTGGCATTCCGACAATTAAAGCTTGCATTAATGATTTTTTTATTCCTTGTTTTTTGCCTAACTTTTTCTTTTTTTTATTTTCTAACTTTTGTTTTAATTTTTTGTATCTTGTTCTTATATTTCTTCTCAGTGCCTCGGCTGATTTGTGCTTTGGCATTGTTCTCATCATTTCTTCAAGAGCGAGAAGTCTTTCTTCGTCGGTTTTTGCTTTCAAATATTTCAATTCTGCCTCGACGTATTCTTGATGAACATTCGCTGGCATAATTTTATTAAGGCTCTGAAATTTAAAAGAATAATGATGTCGAAAAAATTTTTTGAAAGAGATGCGAAAATTGTTGCGAGAGAATTACTCGGAAAAATTATTGTTAGAAAAATCAATGGTATAGAGAAAAGAGCAAAGATTGTCGAGACAGAAGCTTATTATGGTAGAGAAGATCCTGCATCAAGAGCAAGGCAGAACGGAGATTTGAGAGAAACAATGAAAGACGAGCCGGGAACAATTCTTGTTTACGGAGTTCATAACAATTGGCTGATTAATTTTGTTACAGGAAAAAAAGGCAAAGCAGAAGCTGTATTGTTAAGGGCTGTTGAACCCCTGAATTTCGAAGAAAAATCTTCTGGCCCGGGATTATTAACAAAAGCTCTGCAAATCGATAAAAAATTTCATAAACAGAGCATTATTAATAATAAAGAATTAATGATAATTGACAATCCTAATGAAAATTTTGAGATTGTTGAATCTTTTAGAATAGGAGTGAAGGAGGATTTGCCTCAAAAATTAAGGTTTTATATAAAAGACAATAAACACGTTAGTAAAAAATAAAATGCCAAGAGAAAAATCTGTAGGAGCAATAGTTTTTAGGAGAGAAGGGAATA
>CAYNLR010000001.1:0-19398 GCA_964398135.1 Candidatus Woesearchaeota archaeon | reverse complement strand
CACTTAGAAATTATAAATTTCAAAAAAGATAGTTTTATTTTATGATAAATTTTATTTAAAAGCCCTTGATTTTTTTACAACTTCTCTTGAAGTTAAAAATCCTGTAGAACTTTATCCTGAATATAAGGATCCTAAGAGTATTTTCGAAAAATACGGCAGAAAGATTTATATTATGATTTATAATGAGCCTGAAGGATTGCCGTGGAAGAAGGAGTGGGTTAGATTACATTGGAACGGAAAATCATGGTTTAGATCATACGTTAATATAAAAAATAGCATGCCCTCATTTGAAGACTGGGACGGAAGATTACGGGATTTGTTAGAGAATTTCTCCAGCATTGTTTCAGTCGGAGATGAGGATGAGGTATATTTCCAATACACCGGAATGTCAGAGCCAAAAGATATTGGAAAGTTAATTGGAGGAAATGATGAATTGGAATCAAATGAGGTTGATAAATTATACAATATGACGCTACAATTACAAGATTGGTTAAAATTAGAGTCTTTACATAACAAAAAGAGTTTTGAAAAAATAAAAGAAAAAATTAATAACACGTTTGTTTTTGAAGGAGAAATTTATAATGTTTCTTTAATATATGATTATCCGTTCATTGTTGTTTTTGAAAATAAAAAGAATAAAGAAATTTACGGATTGAAGATGATAAATTCAGAAGAGTATGAATTATTAAAGAAAATAAAAGGTTCTTGGGAAAGTGTTGCTAATATTACTTGTTACGGGTATCCGGCTTTTCTTGGAGAGGATTATTCAGCCGAGAATATTTATAAAAGAAGTAAAATTTATAAATTTTTGAGAGAAAGATGTTGGTGAATAAAACCGGAAGTTTAGAAACAAAAGAAATAATTGAATTGGTTCTGGCAGGAGCCGGAATTTTTATTTTGATTCTGTTAATGTGGAACCTCTTCTCTCCAAGCTTTGATAAAACTGAAAAGACAGCAAAATCATATTTTGAAACATTAAAAAAAGAAATTAGGAAAGCAGATAACAATGGAGTAGGGGAGTTTGAAATATGGTATGAGCCAAAAAATACAAAATTTTATGTTGTTTACTTCGGAAGTAAAATTAGAGGCGAGTATGATGGAAATACTTTCCTTGCCGAGGGAGTGCATAATAATTATATTTGTGTTTGTTATGTTAAAGACAAGAAAAGTTTTTGTAATTACTGCATGGATTTAGATTCTCCTGTTAGAGGCGATTATTTTAAAGAATTCGAGTATAATGCTATGATGTATTTTAAGAAAGGAGACAAAATTGAGATAACTAAAAATAAAACCGAAAATTTCTATTATTTTTTAACTCCTTATGATTAAAATGAAAAACAAAATTGCACACGGAATGGTTGAGAAAATAATTATTTTTATTATTTTTTTGGGATTGTTGGTGGCTTGCATAATTGCTTTGAAAAAAATAATTTTAGGTTAAAGAGATTCGCAAGAAAAGGTGCTGGCTTGAAGTAAATTCTCGTAATTAACAATAAGTTTATTAATATTCTTTATTTTTGTTTGATATGGAAAATAAAAGAGGAAGCGAGAAATACTATATAATCATATCTTTGATTTTGGGGTTAATAGTTTTGAGTTTGTCGTTGTATTTTATTTTTCACGAGTATTTTACAAAAGAAGAAATAGATTGGGAGGCGTGTAGGCAGAGCATTATTTTGAGGAGTACGATTCCTACGTCAAAGAAACCAATTTTTGCAAGCATTGATGATTTGAGAGAGGCATTTCCCTTGAAATGTAAAACAGAGGTTATTGAAGTTGATTTAGATGGTTCTAAGATTAACTGGGATGATAATAGTAAGGAAGGGAAAAGAGAGAAAGTTAAAGCAATGTTGAAATTTCAAGAAGAAATAAGCAAGGTTGTTGCAGATGCTTTGGTTAGGTGTTGGGCGTTGGTTGGGGAAGGAAAATACGATATATTTCCGATAGATATTGCTCAAGGCAAGTATGCGTTGTTATGCAGCAGAATTCATTTTTCTAAGAATACACAACTCTTTGATTCAAATATAAAATCTTATGTCGATAAAAATTTCGCAATTAATATCCCTTTTTATTTGACGACACACGACATGAATGGAAACAAAATTGAGAATTTTAAGCAAGAGTACGAAAAAACAATTTTTCATTATTTGGGTGGAGGCTTTAATATGAGCCAAGATAAACTCATACTTGTTGATGATAATAATTTTGATGAAATTCTTAATAAAAGCCTTCAAGGAGAGATAGGATACGGACCAAGAAGCACGATTGATGTTTCTAAAGGAGATGTTATAGTTGGAGTTTATTATTACAACAATATAGAAGTTTTTAAGAAGATAGTTAAAGGGATTACGGGGAAAGGCAAGTTAGAATTTAGACCAGAACTCGAAATACACAGATTTCCTTTTTATTATCAACCGTCTCTTGATAGTTTAGGGGATACAAATATTGAAACAATCCCGGCATAAAAATGAAGAACAAATTTGCTTCAATACTATATCAAGTAATAATTCATTTAATTTTAATTGGTTTGATTTTCGGGCTGTTTATTTTGGCGGCGAGCGAAAGAGCTAATTCGCGAAGCGTTAAGCAACAGATTTTAGAAAAACAGATAGCTTTGATGATTGATGCTGCAATGCCCGGCACAACCCTAATTGTTGAAAAGCAAAATACTTATGGAAATGTCAATAAATTAGAAATTAAAGATGGGAAGGTTTTTGCATTTGTGAATAACGGAATTTCACTTTCTGGTTATCCTTATTTTTCTAAATATAATGTTAGTGTTGAAAATAAAAAAGATAAAATTTTGGTGAAAATAAGATGAAGAATAAAAAGGCAGTGGCAGGAGAAGGAATTTTGATGATTTATAGATTAATTATAATCAGTTTTATTGCTCTGATAATTCTTGGTTTGGCAGCTGTTTTTTACGATTATTACATAAATGTTCGGGATGCAGAAGCAATTATTTTGACAAAGCATATTGTAAATTGTGTGGCTCCTGAAGGAGTTGTTGATTTAGAGAGATTTGAAGGATACGAGAATAAATTACTTGATTTTTGCGGAATTAAAAATAATGACAGATTTTATGTGAACGTAAAAATTTTCATGAACAATAAAGTTAAGGAATTAGAACAAGGGGATGCTGGCATTGGGTGGGCGGAAAATATTAATGAAAAATCAAAAACTAAATTTAAAAAATACGAGATAGGGAATTATAATTCCTATTATCCGGCTGTAATTAAAAACAATTCAGAATTAGTTAATGGGAATTTTAGTGTTAATGTTTTAGTTGGTCCTGAATTTTAAAATGGTATCAAAAAAAATCAATTTGGGCAGGCGGGGGGTTTTAGGAGGAATAACCGGAATGTTTGTTGCTACAATTTTAATTATCATAATTTTGATAATTTTTGTTTTGTTTTCGAGTTTTCTTATTAAATTTGAAGGGATTAGTCAAGGCGTGGCTGTTCATAAAGGCAGGGAAGTAGGAATCGCAGACCTTACTGATTACATGAATTCGTTCAGAAAATTGGTTTATATGAGATTTAACTTAGCAAAAAGGATAAATTTAAATGAAGCTTTGTTGGAGGAAAAAAATGAAAAATAAATCCGGACAATTTTTTGCAATTTACCTTGTCTTGCTAACATTATTTATGTGTGGAATTGTTATTGGTTTATATTATATTCAGCAAAAAAATATTGCAAGCTCTATTGTCTCGCCGTCTCCTTTATTAAAGTTGCAAGACGACCAAGAAATTTTTGAAATGAGGGAAAAAGAATTAATCTTGGATTCTGCTGAAAAATTTAAATCCCACTGGAATGACAAAGATTTTTTTAAAGAAAATTTCAGAAAAGATTTTTTAAAATCATTAATGGAAGATAGGATTGTTATAGATTTTTTATCAAGAGATTTGATTGTTCACGGAAATTCTGCACAACTTGACGAGGAGAATAAAGAATCTTTTTTTGAGAATATTCTTTATCCTGATGATTCTTTTAACTGGAACAGCGATGGGAATTTAGAAATTTTTAGAAGAAAAATTGGAAAATTGTTTATTTTGAAATCAAAAGAGAAGAACAAAATTAATTTTCCTGTTTATGTTAGGTATGAGTTTGAAAGAAAGTATTTATTAAGGTATGAAAATAATAAATTTAAACTGGAGGTTTTAGAGTAGAATGGATTATGGAATTCCTGAAAGACGAAAGACAAAGAAGGATTTAAAAAGGAAAAGAAGAAACCGAGTTTACAAGCGGGGAGGGAAGTTTCGGGGAGTAAAAATAAAAAAGAAAGGGTAAAATTGCAGGAGGCAAAATGTTCAGTTTCTTTTTTTGGTTGTTTCTTGCCGGAATTTTAGTTGCGAGCTTGCAGGATTTGAAGAGAAGAGAAGTTGATAATTGGTTGAATTTGTTTTTGATTATTTCAGGATTTAGTTTTTTAATTTTTCAGGCGATTTTTGATTGGGATTACGAGATTATATTTTTAGGAATTTTAAGTTTTCTTGTTATGTTTGGCTTGGCTTGTTTATTTTATTACGGAAGGATTTTTGCAGGAGGCGATTCTAAACTTCTATTTGCGATGTTCGCTGTTTTTGTTGGAGCTAATTTTTCAGAGACTATCTTAAATATTGTAAGTTTTATCGCAATTTTAATGATGGCTGGCGGGATGTGGGGAGTCGGGTGGTTGGTTGTTTTGTGTTTTATTAATTTTAAAAAAATTAAAATAGAAATTATTAAGCAATGCAAGAATATTTATTTTAAATCCTCTTTCTTGTTAGGGATCATTTTGCTTGTTTTTAGTTATACTGGCTTGATTTTTCTTTATCTTTCAATATTTGTTCTGGCAGGCTCTTTCTTGCTTGTTTTTGCAAGAGCGGTTGAAAAAAAAGTTATGATTGAAAAAGTTTCTCCAAAAGATTTAAGAGAAGGAGACTGGCTTGTTAATGATGTTGTTGTTGGAAGAAAAAAAATAAAAGCAAGCTGGGAAGGATTAAGCAAAGATGATTTAAGGCTGTTGAGAAAATCTAAGAAAAAAGTTCTTGTAAAACAAGGGCTTCCGTTTGTTCCGGGTTTTTTAATCGGGTTTTTAATATGGTGTTTTTTTAAAAATTGGTTCTTAAATCTAATTTTTGGAATTTAAGGAATTCTCGGAGGTAGTTTTGGAATAGAAGAATTCTTCTTTTTTGTTGATTTTCCCGCACTGCTAATTTTTGACTTTCTTTGTTTTGGTTTTAATTTTTCTTGTAACTCCTCTAATTCTTTTTCATCTGCACGCTTTCGCTCTTTTTCATTTCCGTACAACGGGATGACCTCAATTAATGAATGCCCGTATAGGTTTTGAGATGAAATTTTAATTTGTTTTGGCTTTAATTTATTCTTTATTCTCTTTACAATTTTTTTGGCAAGAGTGAAAGTGCTTGAAGGAATTTTTTCTATCTCTAAATGCTTTTTTGGCACAATTAGGCAATGCCCTTTGCTTATAGGGTTTATTTCAAGAATCGCGATATTTTCTTTATTTTCATCAATTTTGTAATGAGGAATTTTATTTTCAATTATTGAGCAGAAAATACATTGAGGATTTTGTTTTGGTTGGTCTGGTGCAAGATGCATTAGCTTATTTTGTTTTATAAATTCCTCAATTTCAGAATTTGTCATGGCAAGAATTCTGTTTTTTATATATTCTCTTTGATTTTCAGGGAAATTTGGAAGGTGTTTCAATAAACGTTGCTTTACATAATTTGCTTGTTGGTCTGTAATTGTCATGTTTAGATTAAGAAAAGAGGGATTATAAATTTATTCAATTGCTCTGCGGTAGTCAATAATCTCTACAGAATTAACATTGTCTATTGAATTGAATGATTCTTCTACAGGATCGCTACCCTTTGATTCATCAATTTTTACAAAAGCGATAATTGCTTTTAACCCAAAAGCTATAGGTTCTTCTTCATATCTTACCTCGCCTCCGAGTTCTGAAATTTTTTCCTTGCCTTTTTCTTTAATCTCTTCTAAATTTGTCTGAGGAGATGAAGGCATTATTCTCAGTTTTATTAAAGCAGTTCCCATTATTTAAGATTCATGATATATTCTTTTAATTTTGGATGAAAAGGAGTTGTAAAATATTTTTCAAGTTCTTCTGGTTTAACCCATTTTAATTCTTTAAATTTTTCTCCTGCTTTTTCTTTTCCGCCAACAATTTCACACAAATAATAAATTGATAAGAATTCTTTTTTATTCGGATAAGTTCTTACAAATACAGCCCCTAAGCTCTCAACATCATACCCTGTTTTCTTTTTTATTTCTCTTTTTAATCCTTCTTCTAAATCCTCACCATATTCCGGCCTGCCACCCGGAAAACACCACCCTAATTCCTTTACATACGGATCGTTTTCTCTTCTCCCAATTAATATTTTTTTTGTTTTTGGATCAAAGATAATACCAAGAGTATTAACTAAAAACACGCCTTTTTCAAATTTATCCCAGTTTATTTTATTTTCCATTTTATGGTCCTTCGTATCCACACTCACATTTATATTCAATAGACAATCTTCTGCATCTCTGACATCTGAAAATTTCCTTTCCGCATTGCGGACATTTGAATTTTACTCCATCAGAGGTTTCCTTACCACAGCTTATACATTTCATAAAATTCTATCCTAAATGAAGTTTTTAAAGGTTATTATTGTGTTAAATCCCAACAATTCTTATAAAGCATTGGCTTTTTTATTGTCTATGCAGAATTATGATTCCTTAGTTGAAAAAATTGCAGAACTTGCCAATATTGATAGAGAAGAGGTTGAAAGGAGAATTGAAGCAAAGAAAGCGAAACTTTCTGGATTAATATCTAAAGAAGGCGCTGCTCAGATTGTTGCCGCTGAATTAGGGATTACTTTTGACAATATCCTATTAAAAATCTCAGAATTAATGCCTGGGATGAAAAAAGTTAATTTAGTTGGCGAAATTATTGAGATGTTTCCTGTTAGGGAATACAACAAAAATAATAGACAAGGAAAAATTGGTAGTTTCGTGATTGCTGACGAAACAGGGAACTTGCGGGTTGTTTTGTGGGACACCTCCCATATTGAACTTATTGAAAGAGAGGAGATTAAAAAAGGGGATGTTGTGGAGATTAAAAATGCTTCTATGCGAGACAATGAATTGCATCTTAGCGGTTTTTCTGAAATTAAAAAAAGTGATAAGGTCTTAGAAAATGTTAAAAGAGAGATTATAGCGCCGAGAAAATCAATTAAAGAATTGCAGCCAGGTCAGAGGGTTGAAGTTAGAGGAGTTATTGTACAGCTTTTCAATCCGAGATTTTTCAATGTCTGTCCTGAGTGTTTAAAAAAAGTTGTTCAAGATTCTAACGGGTTTTCGTGTGCAGAGCATGGGAGGGTTCAGCCAAAGGAGCGAGCATTACTCAATTTTGTCTTAGATGATGGAACAGAGACAATTAGGGTTGTCTTATTTTCTGAACAAATCGAAAAAATAATTCCTGAAGAAGATTTGAAAAATCCAGAGAAACTTGAAATTTTTAGAAAAGATTATCTCGGTAAGGAGGTTTTAGTTAAAGGTGTTGTAAAGAAAAATCAATTATTTAATAATATGGAAATAATCGGAGAAAATATTGAGGAAGTTGATGTAGATAAATTAATTGAGGAGTTAGAGAAATCTTTGTAATTTTTTGTAAATCAGAAGTTTGGGGATTCAACAAGTTTATTAACTTATACCGATTTTTAAAAATATGCTATTAAGAACACACCTTGTTTTTTCAGCCCTACTTTACTTACTTTTGTTTAATTTTATTAGCGAGAAATTGATTTTTTTGTTGTTTCTTGTTATTGGAACTGCTATTGTTGACATTGACACTAAGAAAAGCAAACTCGGCAAGAAATGGTTTTTTAGGCCATTGCAATTATTTGTTAAGCATCGTAGAATTTTCCATAGTTTATTTTTGTGTTTTGGTTTGTCTTTTATTGTTTATTATTTTAATCGTTCTGCAGGACTTGGAATTTTCACTGGTTATTTTTCTCATTTGTTTTTAGATTGTTTCACAAAACAGGGCGTTAAATTATTTAGCCCGTTGTCTGATTTTAGAATTAGATTTTTGTTGAAAACAGGAGGGCTGATTGAAGAGATTTTATTCGTGATTTTATTATTGACTGATTTTTTCCTTTTCTTGAGGATTGCTTTATAAAATCTATTTTATATCACACAAATCTTTATAAAAGAGAATTATTTTGGCTTTGTATGAAATTTAAAGATGAAATTTCTGGGTTAAAAATTCATGAAAATCTTAGAATATGCTGGAAAATTTTGGTGATAAGTAAAATCATGTTTTCTGAAAATGGCTGTTAAATCTGAAGCAGAGGAAATTAAGCAAACAGTTGAAGGAGAGGAAAAAAAGAAAAAAAATAAAGAGGAGAAAGAGCCGGAATTGATTGATTTGCCGGGTGTTGGGCCGGGTGCTGTGGCAAAACTTGAGGCTGCAGGGATTTTTGATTTAATGGGATTAGCTGTCATGTCGCCTGCTGAATTGTCTACTTTGGCAGGAATGGGAGAAGCAGCAGCTCGTAAGGCAATTCAGGCAGCAAGAAAAATGCTGAAACTCGGTTTTTCTGATGGTTTGGAATATGCTGAAAAAAGAAAAGAGATTCTTTACATTACTACAGGTTCTAAAAATTTAGATAGACTTCTGGGGGGAAGAGGTTTACAGACAAAAGCAATAACCGAAGCATACGGAGCTTATGGTTCTGGAAAGACTCAGTTAGCTTTATCATTGGCTGTCAATGTCCAGCTTCCTATTGAGAAAGGAGGTGCAAACGGAAAAGCTGTTTATATTGATACTGAAGGAACTTTCAGACCTGAAAGAATAAGGCAGTTTGCTGAAGGAATTGGAGCAAATCCTGAGAAGGTTCTGAAAAACATTTTAGTTGCAAGAGCTTTTAATTCTGACCATCAGATTTTGCTTTTAGATAAAGTGACTGAAATGATTAAAAACGGAGAGCCGATTAGACTGGTTATTGTTGATTCTTTAACCGCCCATTTTAGAGCAGAATTCTCTGGTCGCGGTCAGCTGGCAGATAGGCAGCAAAGATTAAATAAATATCTACATAGTTTGATGAAACTTGCAGAACAATGCAATATCGCGGTTTATGTTACAAATCAGGTTATGGCAGACCCTGCTCAACTTTTTGGCGATCCAACAAGAGCAGTTGGCGGAAATATTGTTGGACACGCATGTACTTACAGAATATACCTCAGAAGAGGAAAAAAAGACGCAAGAGTCGCAAAACTAATTGATAGCCCTGATTTGCCAGACAATGAAACGATTTTTATGATTGACACAAAAGGATTAAGAGATGTTGAAGTTTAAAATTGGTCCTGAATAATTTCTTGAGAATTTGTTTTGTAATAAGCTATTTTAGGAGTTAATTGAGAAAACGCCCCTACGCAGATTTGAACTGCGGACTCTGCCACCGCACGGCAGTATTATATCCAGCTTAACTATAGGGGCACTAAATTAAAATTTATAAAAATTTATTAAGCTATCTTTATATTTCTTTTTATGAGTTTGGTTATTAATAATAAAGAGTGTTTTTTTGCCGATTTACATATTCACTCGCGCTTTAGTCGTGCATGCTCGAAGGGATTGAATATTGAAAATTTAGAAAAATGGGCAAAAGTAAAAGGGCTTGATTTACTCGGCACAGGAGATTTTACACATCCGCAATGGCTAAGAGAAATTAAAGAAAATTTAAATGAGAAAAACGGAATTCTTTATACTGAATCGGGTTTTAAATTTGTTCTGTCATCAGAGGTTAGTTTGAATTATAATCAAGGAAAAGAAAGGAGAGTTCATTTACTTGTTATTGCTCCGAGTTTTAAAATTGTTGATAGGATTAATGCGTGGCTCGATACCTTGGGAAGAAGGGATTATGATGGAAGACCAATCTTTAGAATTTCATGCGAGGATTTTGTAAAAAAAATCTCCAAAATTTCTGAATACATCGAGGTTATTCCTGCGCATATCTGGACTCCGTGGTTCGGATTGCTTGGGAGTGAATCTGGTTTTGATTCCTTAGAAGAGGCATTTGGTTCTCAAACAAGTAAAATCCATGCAATTGAAACAGGACTTAGTTCTGACCCAGAAATGAACCTGAGATTAAATCAAATAAAAAACAAAACAATTGTTAGTTTTTCAGATAGTCATAGTTTTTGGCCGTGGAGGTTGGGGAGGGAAGCAACAATTTTTTCGTCGATAAATTCCTATAAAGAGATTTTAGAGGAAATAAGGGAAAATAAAATTATTGGAACTATTGAAGTAGACCCTGCATATGGTAAATATCATTTTGATGGCCATAGAAATTGCAATTTTTCATGCTCTCCTGAAAAAACAAAAGAATTGAACGGAATTTGTCCTGTTTGCAAAAAGCATTTAACTCTCGGAGTTAGTTATAGGGTTAACGAATTGGCAGATGTTAAAGGCGAGGTTAAAAGTAAAAAAATTGTTTATAAAATTTTGCCATTGCATGAGATTATCTCTTCAAGTCTTGGAACAAGTATCAATTCAAAAAAAGTTTGGACAATCTACAATAAATTAATCGAGAGATTTAAGAATGAGCTAAATGTTTTGTTGAAGGTTGAGAAAAAAGAACTTTTGAAAGTTGTTGATACAGGTGTTGCTGATTTAATTTTGAAAAATCGCGACGGAAAAATTAAAGTTAAGCCAGGATATGATGGGGTTTATGGCGAGATGATTAAAGATTGGGAAGAGCAAAGGAAGTTGTTCTGATTCAAAAAGAGACGGTTAAATTATTTAAGAAGCAGAGTTGTCTTTATTTTTGGAACTTGAAGAATCAGCCAATTTAAGGAATTTGTAATGTGCAGATTGTGTTTTTGATTTACATTTTCTGCACGTGTCTGTTAAATTATATGTTTTACATTTCGGACATTTTGTCAGCTTCATTTTTTTTCAATTACCTCCATTTCGCACGAATTATTTTTTGCAAGCTGCTCAATTTTTTTAATTACCTCTTCAAGTTTTTTATTTGCTGTTTTGTAATTTTCATCTTTTATCGTAAGCAAAAAATTTCCTGCTGAAATATAAGTAACTTTTGCTTTTTTGTCGATATTTGAAAATATTTTTTTTATTACATTAATTCCATCACTTCTCAAACATCTAATTTTTATATTTTTTTTGACTTCAACTTGTTTTTGTTTTTTTTCAGTTAGTTTTTTTATCTGTTCTTGGAATTCTGGCGGAATGTAATTTGATATTAATGTTTTGTCTTCTTTCGCTTTTATTAAAAACTCGTATAAAGATGAAAATTTTTCAAGAATTTTGTTTTCGACTTCGCTTGCCTTGTCTTTTAGAATTGAATGAAATGCAGACTTTGCGGTTTGTTCTTGTTTATATTTATCCATTACTTCTTTTTTTTCTTTTGCACTGACTCTCCTTAAAGATAAGTCAATATGGTTTTTTGAAACTCTCAAAACTTTACAAACTATTTTTTTGTTTGGCACTACATATTGGCGGATGTTTTTTATTCTACCTGAAGCAATTTCAGAACTTATAATTGTGCCCCTTTCTCCTGTCGGCAGCTTTACAAATACTGTCGTGCCTTCTATTTTTTCAACAGTTCCTAATACTACATCGTCTTCTTCCATTTTAAACTTACAACTTTTAATTATTTAAATGTTGAGATTTATGTTTTAATATTTTTACAGGCGTGTTTGATAAGAATAAAAACTTCAATTGATTTAATCTTTTAATATTTCTTCAACTCGCGCACGAATTTTAGCTTTTCCTCCTGCTGGAATTGCAAGTATAGTATCGCACTTAAGGCATCTTACTTTTGTTGAAGCTTTTCCAAATATTACTTGAGATGCCTTGCATTTTGGACACCTCACCCTAATAAATTTTCCGTCTCCCATTTTATTTGAAAAAAATTTCGATTTTTAAATTTTTGGAAATTTTTCCGTTATGTGATAAATCTCAAAGGATTATTTTTCTTTCAGAATTTTCTTTAATTCTTTGTAGTTATCAATCAGGGGATTCATAAGTTTTGAAACAGTGTTATGTAGGTTCTTTAAGTCTTTTCGGATGTACGATGCATTTTCGTCAAATTCAGCAATTTTTCCGATGAGGACTTGTTGCAATTTTTCTACAGAATTTTCTACTCTTTTTAATCTTTCATTAATATCTTTTACCTCTTCATCAATCTGGTTTTTGAAAGAAACAAGATTATTAATTTTTTGTTCGTATTCTTGTAATTTTTCCATAACAACTTGTTCTGCAATTTCGGTTATTGTGTCTGTGCTGAGTGCTGGCTGTTCTGGATAATATGCTTCTTCAGGATATGCTTGCGGAGTTTCTGGATAATACTGGGGCTGTGAGACTTGTTCTGGTGGTTGGAGAGCTTGTTCTTGTTGATTTGGTTCCATTATTGATTGTTGCATTTCTTGTGTTGGTTCTCCTACTGGCATTGTTTGCGAAGTAATTTCCTGACTTTGTTTAGGAATGGTTTCTGGTTGTAATGAAGGGTCTTGAGAAACAGCTGTTTTTACATTTGCTTGATTTAGAGCTTCGTCGATTTCTTTCGGGCTGATTCCCTCTTCTGTTAATTTTTTATAAATTTCTGAATTCTGCATTCCTTGTTGCTGCATTTGGATTACTCTATCGAGAAGTGCCATATTATTTTATAGTTTTTTTAGTTTTTATTTGTTTAGTTTTTAAATTGATTTTTATTTTAAGTTTAATAATAAATATCGACTCAATTTTTAGTTTTTTTGAGTTTTTTGTTTATTAACTCTAAAACATCTTTTTTGCGCATAAATTCGAGCGGCTGGAAATCTTTCAACATTTGTTCGATTAAAATCATCTCGTCTTTTCTTGCAAATTTATTTGTTTCTGCGATAATGTCTTTTACCAGCGAAGTAAGTCTTTCTAAATTTTTTTGAATTTTGTTTACTTGTTTTTTTAGATTGCTAATTTCTGTTTCTAATTCCTCTCTTGATGAAATAAGATTTTTTCCGAGAAGCAACACTCTATCCTTAATTAATTTATTTCTTTCTTCAACGTCTTTCAGCCGAGTGTTAAAATCAGACAATAGGAACTGAATTTGGTTTGCTTCCTGATTTTGTTGTTCGTCCATATTATTTTATGATTTCTGGGTTTTTATTTGTTGTGATATTTTAATTTAGAACAATAATGGTTATAAACCTGTTTTTGTTTTTAGTGAGTGTGTTAAAATGATGTTCAAACCCGGAACAGCGCTCTATGCATATGAAGTTGTTAGAGAGGCTGGCGAGAATGTAATGTACATTAACTATCTCGGAGCGAACATTGTTCCGTCGTTGGTGGATTATCCAGAAGTAATGGCGAGAACAATTGATAACCTCAGCGAGGTTTCTGATATTTCTCGGATTGTTTTTGTTCAACAAAGAAATTATAGCTATGATTTTGAACAAGTTAGGATGTTAATGGAGGTTGCAAGTTTGTACGAGTTTTTAACAAAGCAAGAGAAAATTCTTTCAACAGATAAACTTTTTTTTGAAGGTGTTGATTTGTCAGAGGTTTATAACACAATAAATTATCTTATTAATACTGTTCTTAAACAAGACCCTGTTCGAGCATATCGTGAGCTGAAAGGGATTTTGTTTAAGGAAAAAGCAAAAGTTGAGAAAGGAGAAGGCAGCAAACAATATGTCAGATTTCTTGAAAGATTAATTTCTTATCTCGATAATTTGGAGATAATTAAAAGGTTAAAGAATTTTTTTGGAGTTTATAAAATCGGAGACAGAAGAATTTATTCCGAGATTTTTCACGAGGATATCATGCCTAATTTTACTTTTACGAGAATGGTTGCGAAAATTCCTGATGATGCGGAAATTGTTGAGCAATATGAAATTGCTAAAGGGTATGATAAAAGTGTTGTGACAATTTTTAAACAGAAAAATAAAGCAAAGATGACTTATCATTTATCGCTTCCAGAATATTCTCTTAATGAGGACCACCATATTTTGCTCAATCTTGCGAGGAATGTTTTGATTGAGCATCGTCCAACTTCAGAGGAATTTTCAGATTTAGAGAGAACACGACAGGTTTTTTTCAATGTTGCAAGAGATTTAATTCAGGACTTGGCAAATAGCAAAAATATAAAGTTAAGTTACGAAGATCTTAATAAATTAGCTCAAATTTTAGTCAGGCACACAATTGGTTTTGGCGTGATTGAGGTTTTGCTTCAAGACGAGAATCTTCAAGATATTGTTATTAATGCTCCTGTTTCTCTATCACCGATTTTTGTCAGACATAATGAGTTTGACGAGTGTTCTACTAATTTAATTATTAGTCAAGAAGATGCGGATTCTTGGGCAGCGAAGTTTAGGATGCTTTCAGGAAGAGCATTAGATGAAGCAAATCCTATTCTTGATACAGGGTTGTATTTGAAGGACATTGCAGCAAGAGTTGCGATTGTTCAGCAACCATTATCTTCAAACGGATTAGCTTATGCAATTAGAAGACACAGAAGCAAACCTTGGACTTTGCCGTTGTTTATTAAAAATAAAATGATTGACGGATTAGGAGCAGGAATTTTAAGTTTTTTAGTCGATGGAGCGAGAACAATTTTGATTGGGGGGACAAGAAGTTCTGGTAAGACAAGTTTGCTTGGAAGTTTGATGTTAGAGATTATGCCGAGGTATAGGATAATCTGTGTTGAGGATACTTTGGAGCTTCCTGTTGAAACAATGAGAAAACTTAACTATGATATTCTTTCAATGAGCGTTCGTTCTGCTTTGACTGGCGAAACAACAGAAGTGCCGGCAGAGGTAGGAATTAGGTCTTCTTTGCGTTTGGGAGATTCTTCTCTTATTGTTGGTGAGATCAGAAGTGATGAAGCAAGAGCGTTGTATGAAGCAATGAGGGTTGGAGCATTAGCAAATGTTGTTGCTGGCACAATTCACGGCGCAAGTCCGTATGCTATTTTTGATAGAGTGGTTAATGATTTAGGAGTTCCTGTTACTTCATTTAAAGCTACTGATTGTATTGTTATAACGAATCCTATTAAAAGCCCTGACGGAATGCATTCGTGGAGGAGAGTTTTGCAGATTGCTGAAGTAAGGAAACACTGGACTAAGGATCCTTTGCAAGAAGGAGGTTTTGTTGATTTAATGAATTATGATGTTGAGGAGGACAAATTAAAACCTTCTGATGATTTAATTAACGGCAACTCCGAAATTATTAAAGCAATTGCGGCGAATGTTAAGGGGTGGGCGGGTGATTGGGATGCTGTTTGGGATAATATTTTATTAAGAAAGAAAATAAAAGAAGAGATAGTGAGGTTTGCCGAGGAAATAAAAAAACCCGAGATTCTTGAAGCAGAGTTTACGGTTTTGTCAAATAATGCATTTCATCAAATTTGTGATAAAATTAAAGAAGAAGTTGGATTGCCAGTTAGTGAGAGAGTTTTTCCTGAATGGAAAAAATGGTTAGAGGAAGAAAGTAAAAAATTTAATTTAAGTTGAGAAATTGCCGAGTTAACAAAGAGTTTTTGATTAATTGGTTTATTCAAATTTTTACTATCTCAACTTCTAAATTTCTCTTTAATGCTTCTAAGAATTTTTCTTCATCTTGTTTTCTAATCAAGCAACCGGCTGCGCGCTGATGGCCACCGACTTCTGCCTCAAGATTAACGACAACTCTTTCAAGTATCTCTTTAAGATTTTTTGAATCATGTCCGGCAATTCTTGCTGAAACTTTTATTTTATCTCCATTATATGCCATTCCGATAAGGATTGTTCCTGATTCATAGTTTAGTGAGGAAGAGAGTATTGAACAAATGGTTCCTATTATTGTGTCTTTAATTTTATCTTTTGCATTTATAATCACAAATCCATTGCCTTCTATTTTATTTATCTTTTCTACCTCACGCAATGCCGAGATTAATTCTTGTTTGTATCTTATATAAATCTCTTGAGCTTCTTGTTTTGCCCTTTCGTTTTCTAAGCAAAAAGATAGTGCAATGTCGGGATAGCCGAGTCGCGAGCAAGCATTAATTAGAACAGAAAGTTCGCGAACATCCTCAAGCTGATTAAAAAATTTAAGTAAATAAATATTGCCGACAATTTCTTCTTTTTTATCGTATGACGCTCTTTTTACTAAGATGGCTGTTATTAGTCTCGACATTTCTTCATCACTTAATTCGTAAAGTGTTTTGTTTGGGTCTATTCTCGTTTCTCTTAATAATTCAACAACCCCGATTGAAGAGCCGGTTACTCCCGGAATATAGATTGAAGTTGAATATTCGAGAGAATATTTTAATGGTCTGGTTGCTGAAAAAATTAAAAGCCCTTTTTTTATAATAAGTTCTTTAGCTTCTTTGATTATTTGCTGATTAAATTTCGAGAGATTATTTTCTTGTCTGTCTCCGATAATTCCGATGACAGCAAGTTTCGCTAAATCTACGTTGTCTGGTGAAATTGCCTTAGCAAAAAAATAGCAGATTCCAGCACCGCATGTTTCTTCATTCCCGAATAAATGAGGATTTATGATTCTCACATTTTGTTTTACTTTTTTTAGTTTTTGCTTATTAATTTCGTGGTGGTCTAAAATAAAAATCGGATTTTTAAGATTTTGAAAATAATCAAGGCTTCCTGAAGCAAGGTCGGTAAAAAGTAAAACTTCTCTTCCGTTTCTTTTTAGCTCTTGATTAATTATCTCTTTGTCAAGCCCTTTTACAATCCTGATTGAAAATTTTTTATCAATTCTTTGAAGAGCTTTTCCGACAATAGCTGCAGAAGAAATTCCGTCGGTGTCATAATGGCTTATAATCCTAACTGGTTTGTCTTTTATTTGCTTTAAAAATTCTTCGGTAAACTTTTTAATCGCTTTAATCATCCTCTTTTATTTTTTCTCTCGAAATATCTTCTTAAAATATTTAATCTTGATTGAGCTTTTTGGAGTTTATGTTTTGCTTTTTTGTCTGTAATGTGTTTTTTGAGATGGGCTTTTAATCTTTCAACTTTTCTTTCAGCATTTTCTAACTCGGCATTTGTTTTTAATCCCAATTCTTTAAGATAATGAGATAATTTTTTGCCATAAACTCTAACACTTGGAACTCCGTATTGGTCTCTGAGAACTAATCCGATTTGTGCTGGCTGATGATATTTTTCAGCAAGCTCGGCTATAATTTTTTTTAATTCTTCTTCTGTAAGTTTTAACCACGATGGCTTTTCTAATTTTTGTTTTGGCATTTTAGTATTTATTCAACTTGGTTTTTAAAGGTTTATGTTTTTATTTCATAGAGGTTAAAAGTTAGTGATGATGTTAGAAACACAGGAAAGAACGATTCAAAAAATTTTTAAAATACCTTAATATTTAATTTGTTGAAGCCCTGTAGTGTAGCGGTCAAGCATCTTGGGTTTTGGTCCCATGGACCCAGGTTCGAATCCTGGCAGGGCTATTCTGTTTAATGGTTTATGTAATTGTGGCTTGATGAAAAATTAAGAATTCTTTGTTGTATTCAATTACAATAATCT
Source organism: Candidatus Woesearchaeota archaeon (assembly GCA_964398135.1). Classification (GTDB taxonomy): domain Archaea; phylum Nanobdellota; class Nanobdellia; order Pacearchaeales; family GW2011-AR1; genus CAYNLR01. Next base: position 1,872 of record CAYNLR010000001.1, on the reverse strand, counting down.
TAATAAAGAAGTTTTGAGTTGTAATTAATGGAGAACGGATTGGATGGTTATAGAAAGTTAAGCAGGATGTCAGGCTTTTCTTTGGAAGAGATAGTCGGCAATTGCATTGCCTTAATTAAAGTCGGAGAACACGCTGGCAAAATCGGGATTCTTGTTAATTCTTTTGTTGAAAAATCAGATAATATTTACTTAATTGCTATTAAAGAAAAAAATAGAAAGAAAGTGGTGAGAATTAATGCAGGAAATTTTTTAGAAGACGATCCAGAGAATTATGTTTATTGTTCAATTAATTCCAGTTATATTTTAGAAGAATTAAGATTGTTTCAGTGATTTGTATCTCCCTCGTGCTTCAACTTTTTTTAATTGTTCTAAAACTTTTTCTGATTCTTTGAATTTGTATCCTTGTAAAAATGATTTAAAGAGCTTCTCGTGATTTTGAAAATGCTTTGCTTCAAGAGCTTCTTTAATTAAATGGATGTCAACTGCTTTGTCTTCTATTCGATGGGAGATAAAGCCAAGGCCGAAGTCTATTATAAAAATTTTCTTTTCTAGATTATTGATTTTTTCTTGGTTTTTGTTTGTTTGTAAAATAATATTGCTTGTTGTTAAATCTCCGTGGATAATATCATGCGAGTGGAGTTTTGCGACATGTTTTCCTATTACTTCCATTATTTTAAGCTGATTTTTTTCAGGATATTGAGAAAGAGTTTCTGAAAGTTTATCACCTTCGATGAATTGCATTTCAATATTAAATTTATCATGATTCAAAACTTCTGGAGTGTTTATAAGCTGTTTTGCTTTTGTTATGAGTTTTGCTTCTGATTTTGTTCTGCGAGTTCTGATTTTTTCGTCAAGTAGTGGATGACGGTATGATTTTGGCAGCCTGGATTTTACAATAATCGCTTTTTCGCAGGATTTACTTGATTTGCTTAATTCTTCTCTTCCGACTAAATAGATTTTTGCTTCTGCTCCTTGGCTTATCAGTTTCATAATGTTCAATAATCTATTAAATTTTTATATTTTTACATCAACCTTTTCGTAAAAAATCTAATGGTATGTTAATTAAGTTAAGATTATTGAAAAGCAACCAAAATGCAATAAATAAATTTGGCAAGCTTAAGAAAAATTAAAATTAATTCCCGGCTGTTCTTTTTGCTTTTCAAAGTCAGCTATTTTTTTTGCAAACTCTGTCTTCACTTGTTCCTTTGTGTAACTTATTATGTCCTTTAAATTTGGTTTTTTAAGGATTCCTAAATAATGATTTCCTCCTATATGCCGCAAAAGAAGCTTGTATGTCTTATCTTTAATATTAACTATTGATTCTTTTATATCAAAATCCAAATTACTTAAATCTAAACCATACAGGTTTCCTAACTCTTTACGAGACCTTAGAGTTTGAGAATAAATTTTTTTGTTATTAACAAGAAAGGCGTTTATTTTTTTGAAAGGAAAAGCATGTAAGGTTGAGGATAGCAATTTTTCTTGCCATTGAGATGCATTTGCCAATTCTTCTCTTAAACTCCTCACAACTCCTTCTAATTTTTTTATTTCTTTTTCCTTTTCATTTAATTCTGCTTTATATCTTACTTCTTGTTTATAGTTATGAGATAATAGAGATTCCAACTCCGAATTTTTTTGAGAAAGTTGTGAGTTTAGTTGAGAAATCTGGTTTCGCATTTCTTGATAAATCGAAGAGTTCCTTATAAAAAAATTCCCGCATGCCTCTATAATTTTTTCTAAGTAATGCTTCATTTGTGATTAAATGAAAGCAGATTTTAAATTTTTTTCTGTAATAAATAATTGGAATTTTGGATTAAGCTATAGTTTAATTTTACCTCTAAATTTTTTTGCCATTTTTTGCAACATTCTTTT